>JBDTBX010000060.1:0-3525 GCA_039923915.1 Nostocoides sp.
ACGTCATCCTCGGCAAGCTGATCCCTGCGGGCACGGGCCTGCCCCGCTACCGCAACATCGCGGTGGAACCGACCGAGGAGGCCCGCGCCGCGATGTACGCGCTGCCCAACTACGACGACTACGCCTACCCGGCCTTCGGCCCGGGCTCCGGCGAGGCGATCCGGCTCGACGACGCGGAGCTCGGTCTGGACCTCTAAGAGGCCCAGCCACAGCGCACCCAGGGGTGCGTATGCCGTCAGGAGACTGACCGGCATACGCGCCCTTTGCTTCGACGCAGGGCCAAGCCTGTCCTTCGCTCGGCCCCGGTCGACCGTCGGGCCCTTCGCGCGTCGGGTGACCCATCCGGACGGGGTGCCGGCGCCGAACCCCTCCCATGCGACATCCTCGGCTCCGGAACTGGCCCTCTGCACTGAACGGACTGATCGCGGCCGCAGCGGGGATGGCCACCGGCCACCTCGTCGCAGCCGTGGTCAATCCCGCCGCCTCGCCCGTCCTGGCGATCGGGTCGACGGTCATCGATGCGACGCCCACACCGGTCAAGGACTGGGCCGTCCGCAACCTGGGAACGAATGACAAGCCGGTGCTGCTGGGCAGCGTCGCGCTCGGCACGGTCGTCCTCGCGGCGGTCATCGGACTGGTCTCGCGCCGCCATCCCCGGCTGGGCGCGCTCCTGGTTGTTGCCCTGGCCGGGCTGGCGGGGGTTGCCGCGCTGTCCCGGCCGACCGCCCAGCCCACCGATGTGGTCCCCTCCCTCGTCGCCGCCGGCATCGGCGCGATCGTCCTCCTCGCCCTCGGGCGCACCCTGGAGCGGCCGGCCGGAGGGCCCCGACCCGTCGAGTCGCCGCTGGATCACACGGCATACGCCCCGGGATCCGCGGGCCGGTCACCCCGGCGCTCCTTCCTCGTGGGGGCCGTGGGCGTCGCCGGGGCCAGCGTGGCCGTCGGCGCGCTCGGTCAGCGACTCGGTGGGGGAGGGGGGACCCTGCCCTCCTCGATCGCGCTGCCGCAACCGACGACCCAGATCCCGGCGCTGCCGGTGGGCCTGGAGGGCGGCACGCCCGGGCTGAGCCCGTTCCGGACCGCGGCCAAGGACTTCTACCGCGTCGACACGGCCCTCGTCGTGCCGCGCGTCGACGCCGAACGGTGGCAGCTGCGGGTCGAGGGCTCGGTCGACCACCCGTTCACCCTCTCCTACAAGGAGCTGCTCGCCATGCCGATGGTGGAGCGAGACATCACCCTCAACTGCGTGAGCAACGAGGTCGGCGGCCCGTACATCTCCTCGACCCGCTGGCTGGGCGTCTCCGTCAAAGCCATCCTCGAGCGGGCCGGCCTCCGCCCGGGCGTCCAGCAGATCCTCAGCACCTCGACCGACGGCATGACCATCTCCACCCCGGTCGAGGCGCTCACCGACGACCGGGGAGCCCTCGTCGCGGTCGCCATGGACGGCCAGCCGCTGCCGGCGGCCCACGGCTTCCCGGCCCGGCTGGTCACCCCCGGCCTCTACGGGTATGTCGGCGCCACCAAGTGGCTCACCAGACTGACCGCGACGACGTATGCCGCGGAGCGCGCCTACTGGACCAAGCGTGGATGGGCCATCGACGCTCCGGTCAAGACCCAGGCCCGGATCGATGTCCCGCAGGGTCTGGCGACCCAGCCCGCGGGACGGGTCGCCATCGCCGGCGTCGCGTGGTCGCAGGCGACCGGCGGCATCGGCAAGGTCGAGGTCAAGGTCGACGACGGCCCGTGGCGTGAGGCCAAGCTCGGTCCCGACGCGGGCACCGTCTACTGGCGCCAGTGGGTCCTCGCCTGGGACGCGACCTCGGGCCGCCACCAGGTCACGGTGCGCGCCACCGACAGCGCAGGCCAGGTGCAGACCACCAAGGACGCTCCGCCCTTCCCCAACGGGGCCTCCGGAGAGCACTCCGTCGTCGTGCTCATCTCGTGACCAAATTCGTTGTCTGACAACCAATCCGCACACAGATCAGCCCCGAACCCATTGCATCAGAACGTTGTTCGTCCAGCACTTCCACCACAAGGAGATCATCATGACCAAGTTCCGCCGCGGCTCCCTTGTCGCAATCGCCCTCGCCCTGCCTCTCGGCCTGGCCGCCTGTGGCTCGTCCAGTACCAACGCCTCGGGCTCCTCCAGCACCATGAGCAGCGCCGCGACGTCTTCGAGCTCCCCGTCGAGCGCCATGTCATCCACCGCGATGGCCGACATGCCGTTCGGTCCGGGTTGCGCCGCGGTCCCGACCACCGGCGCCGGCTCGTTCTCGGGGATGGCCACCGCCCAGGTCGCCACCGCTGCAAGCGCCAACCCGTTGCTGTCCCAGCTGGTCGGCGCCGTCAAGGCTGCCGGTCTCGTCGAGACGCTCAACTCGAGCAAGGACATCACCGTCTTCGCCCCGACGAACGACGCGTTCGCGGCCGTTCCGAAGGCCACCCTCGACGCTGCGCTGAAGGACCCGAAGGGCCTGCTCACCAAGGTCCTCACCAACCACGTCGTGGCTGGCCGCCTGGCGCCGGACCAGCTCGCCGGTTCGCACAAGACCCTCGCCGGCACCACGATCGACGTGACCGGCTCCGGTACCGACTTCACCGTCGGCAAGGCCAAGGTCATCTGTGGCAACGTCATGACCGCCAACGCGACGGTCTACATCATCGACCAGGTCCTGCTGCCCACCAGCTGACCCTGGCGTCCTGGCCCGCAAGGGACACCGAACACCGGCCGCGCCGTGTTTCGCCCGCCGAGAGGCCGACGATCACGGCGCGACCGGTGTTCGGCTCGTGGTCGGTGGTCGCGCGCCGGAACCGATTTGGGGCATAGCCGACCGGCCGGTATCGTTGCACCTTGTGTCTGGCTAGGACCGGACATGTTCTGTGCCCTCCGACAGGAGACAGGACGCACAGGACGGCCGCAAGGCCACCCACCTTTCACCGGGCAATCCACAACCGTGTGCCGCCAGGCTGCGCGCACGTGGAGAGTGCAGGTGAAAGCACCCCGATCGACACCCGAGTGCGGTGGTCGGTCAGGACACCCCAAGGAGCTCCCGGGGCAGCGATGCCGGGGGAGCAGACAACAACGAAGGAACCGGTTTGCCTACCATCAATCAGTTGGTGCGCAAGGGCCGGCAGGACAAGGCCACAAAGGTCAAGACTCCTGCTCTCAAGGGCTCTCCGCAGCGCCGAGGCGTCTGCACGCGCGTTTACACCACCACCCCCAAGAAGCCGAACTCAGCCCTGCGCAAGGTCGCCCGTGTGCGCCTGACCAGTGGCATCGAGGTCACCGCCTACATCCCGGGCGTCGGCCACAACCTCCAGGAGCACTCCATCGTGCTCGTGCGCGGCGGCCGGGTGAAGGACCTCCCCGGCGTTCGCTACAAGATCATCCGCGGCTCCCTGGACACCCAGGGCGTCAAGAACCGCAAGCAGGCCCGCAGCCGCTACGGCGCGAAGAAGGAGAAGTAAATGCCTCGCAAGGGTCCCGCCCCGAAGCGTCCGATCGTCGTCGATCCGGTTTATGGT
>JBDTBX010000061.1:0-23736 GCA_039923915.1 Nostocoides sp.
GACCAGACTGACCCGATGACCGACACCCCACGACTGCACGACAAGACCGCCCTCGTCACGGGAGCCAGTCGCGGGATCGGTCTGGCCATCGCCCAGCGGCTCGTCGCCGACGGCGCCCGCGTCTGCATCACCGCCCGCAAGCAGGAGCCTCTGAATGAGGCCGTCGCCGCCCTCGGCGGACCGGACCACGCCATCGCGATGGCCGGCCGGGCCGACGACAGTGCCCACCGCGACGCGGCGATCCGGGCCACGATCGACGCGTTCGGCAGCCTCGACCTGCTCGTGAACAACGCCGGCATCAACCCGGCATACGGCCCGCTGATGGAGCTCGACCTCGAGGCGGCCCGCAAGATCCTGGACGTCAACGTCACCGCGACCCTTGGCTGGACCCAAGCGGTGTATGCCGCGTGGCTGGGTGAGCACGGCGGGGCGGTCGTCAACGTCGCGAGCGTCGCCGGCCAGCGCCCGGCACCCGGGATCGCGTTCTACGGGGTGAGCAAGGCGGCTCTCATCCACCTCACCGAGGAACTCGCGGTCGAGCTCGGGCCGAACGTCCGAGTCAACGCGGTGGCGCCGGCGATCGTCAAGACCGTGTTCGCCCGGGCGCTCTACGAGGGCCGCGAGGAGAAGGTGGCTCGGGCCTATCCGCTCAAGCGGCTCGGCGTACCCGAGGACATCGGCTCGGTGGTGGCCTTCCTGCTCAGCGACGACGCCGGTTGGATGACCGGTCAGACGCTCACCGTCGACGGAGGAGTGCTCCTCACCGGTGGCATCTGAGGGGTGGCCGTGCCTCAGACGCCGAAGTCGGGGCGCAGCGGGTAGTCGGCCCCGCCAGTGGAGTCGGTCTTGGTCGCGAGCACCTGGTGCAGCTGGATCTCGCCCCGCTCGAAGCTCAGCGACGACCCAGCGAGGTACAGGCCCCAGACCCTCGCCGTCTGCAGCCCGGCCTCGACGACGCACTTGTCCCAGTTGGCCGAGAGGTTCTTGCACCAGGCCCGGGTGGTGCGGGCGTAGTGCTGGCGCAGGTTCTCCTGGTGGTGGACCTCGAAGCCGGTGTCCTCCATCGCCCGGACGATGTCACCGCTGCCGGTCAGCCCGCCGTCGGGGAAGACGTACCGGTTGATGAAGCCGCGCGTCGGCAGGCCGGCATGCTGGTTGTCCGGGCGGGTGATGCAGTGGTTGAGCAGGCGGCCGCGGTCGCGCAGGTGGGCGTGCAGGAAGCCGAAGTATGCCGGATAGTTCTCCGGCCCGATGTGCTCGGTGAGGCCGATCGAGGAGATGGCGTCGAAGCCGGTCTCGGTCACGTCGCGGTAGTCCGAGTGCCGGATCTCGGCGCGGCCGGTGAGTCCCCGTTCGGCGACCATGGCGCGGCCCCAGTCGGCCTGCTCGGCCGAGAGGGTGACGCCCAGCGCGGTCACGCCGTAGTTCTCGACCGCGTGCCGGACCATGCCACCCCAGCCACAGCCGACGTCGAGCAGACGCATGCCGGGCTGCAACCCGAGCTTGCGGCAGACGAGGTCGAACTTGTTTGTCTGGGCAGCCTCGAGCGTCGCGTCTGCGGTGGGGTAGACGGCGCAGGTGTAGGCCATCGACGGGCCGAGCAGCATCTCGTAGAACGAGTTCGACACGTCGTAGTGGTGGTGGATCGCCTCGGCGTCACGCCGCTTGGCGTGGCGCAGCCCCGTCGCGAACCGCCGGAGCGGGGAGGGCGCCTCGATGGCCGGCAGCTGGGGGACGTGGACGCCGTGCCGCCGGGCCAGGCCCGCGATCGTGCCGAGCTCCCGAGGGCTGGGCCGTCTCGGCTTCAGCTCCTTGAAGGTCGTGAGCAGCTCGTAGGGGTCCCCCTCGTCGAGTCCGTCGATCGCGAGGTCGTTCTGCAGGTAGGCCCGAGCGATACCGAGGTCCCCCGGTGAGGTCAGAACGTAGTTGAGTCCCTCGGCGGTGAGCAGCCTGATGGTCATTCCGGTGCCATTGCCTCCTCTGGATCCGTCGAAGGCCCGGAAATCCACGGGAGCGTCGGCCCCGTAGACCAGATTGAAGGCATCACCGATCATTGCCGTCATCGCGCACGCACCGCCTTGTCATAGAGGGAAGGAAGTCTCCCGTCGGGGTCATAACTCTTTTTCACCACGTCGTATGCCGCGCCGCCGTACAGCGCGTCGAAGGTCGCCTTGTCGTAGAAGGCGTCGGAGTACAGGCTCTTGTGGCCGCCGAGACCGGTGACCGCCTCCTCGATGGCCCGGTTGACGTCGCCGTCGGCCCGGCCGGGGAGGATCGGCACCGTGGACCAGAAGCCGACGTTCACGTAGGCAGCGCCACGATGCATCGGATAGAGCGGCCACGGCACGGGATCCGTTGCGGCAGTATCGGGCTGGCCTACTCCGTTGTCGCGCAACTGGATGGGGCACAGCCAGATCGGTTCGATCGGAACCTCGGCGAGGAACCACTCGATGAATTGCACCAGCGCTCCGACCGGGATCTCGACATCCTGGACGACCCGCTCGCGGGGCGGCTCGCCCCGCCTGGCATCGCGCTTGGCCGCCCAGTGGTGGGCGTTCTCGAAGCGGATCATCTTCCAGTAGACGTCGCTGCGCAGGTACCGCTTCGGCCACACCCGGCGGATACGTGGGTTCTGGGCACCGAACGCCCGCGAGCACCAGAACCAATCGGTGTCCCACCGCCACAGGAAGTCGCGCACGGAGAGCACGTCGGAGGCGCGGGTCTGGATCGACGTGTAGAAGATCTGTTGCCCGGTGTAGTCGCTCGGCGTCGTATCGGGCGGCAGCACCCCCAGCCAGGCTGCCAGTGTGAGGTAGACCTCGGTCCCCGTGAACACGACTCCGTCGACGAAATCCACCGGCTCACCGGCATACGAGCGCGTCGCCATGACCTCGCTGATCGCCGCAGTTGCGTCGGTGATCGAGCCGAACCGCTTGTGCCGCAGGGCAACCCACGGTCTGACCGGCTCGAGCTCGATGGTGAGCGACAAGGCGTAGCCGAGGGAGCCGTAGGAGTTCGGGAAGGCATGGAACAGATCTGCGTGCTCGCCCTCCGGCGCCGCGACGACGACCTCACCGGAGCCGGTGAGGATCTCCATCGACAGGACCGACTCGTGCGGAAGCCCGTTGCGAAACGACGACGCCTCGATGCCCAGGCCCGTGACCGCCCCGCCAAGGGTGATGGTCTTGAGCTGCGGGACGACAAGGGGCATGAGCCCGTGCGGGAGGGTCGCGTCGACCAGGTCTTCGTAGGTGGTCATCCCCTGGACGCGGGCCGTGCGTGCGGTGGCGTCGACGGCGACGACCCGATTCAGGGCTGCGACGTCGAGCCCGGGGCGCGCCGTCGCGGCGCGCGGCCGGAACAGGTTCGAGGTGCGCTTGGCCAGCCGCACCGGCTCGCCCGGCGGGATCGCGGCATACGCCGCCGTCAGCCCACGGACCGCGGCGGCATGCTCCTGGGCGGTGACGAACAGCCCCGCTCGACTCCCACTCACAGTCCTATCTTGCACCCGGATGGCCCCTCCGGTTAAGGCAGGGTGGCCGAATTCGAGACGGACGTCAGGGCGTTCAGTCGACGGTGGTCGAGCCGCCCTCGGATCCGACCGAGCCACCGTCGGTCGCGTGCTGCCACGCGTCGTCGCTCGGGGCGGCATCGTCGGCGTGGGCGCCGGGGCGCTGGTCGGCCAACGTGGCCACGCCTCTGCTCGCCTGCTCGCGCGCCTTCGCGACCTTGTCGCGGTACTTGCCGTCGGTCTGCTCATCGACCTTGGCAGCCGCCTTGTCGAGGAACCCCTCGACCTTGTCCCTGTTGTCGTGGGCCAGCGCCCCGGCCTTGCCGAGGGCCTCGTGCGCCAGCTTTGCGGCGGCGTCGATCACCTCATCGGCCTTGCGTTGCAGCTCGAGCTCGTCGGCCTTCTCCAGCAGCTTGTCGACGAAGGTCTTGTTGGTCGTCATGGTGTCGTCCTGTTCGTTGTGGGCACGGGGCTCCTCCGATTGTCCTACCGTATGCCGGGTGCTCGCCGCCGGGGGGCTCGGCTCAGGGCGTAAAGCGTTTCAGCGACCGGAGCGACTCGCGCAGCTCGCTCGACTGGTCGATGACCGCGCGCCGGACAGCGGGGCTGAGGTCGTCGCTCCTGAGCAGGTCGTCGCTGCGCTCGAGAACCTCGGGGTCGAGCACCCGAGCGGGGTAGGCCAGGACCGCGACCCGGGCCAGGGCGTCCTCGCCCAGCCACCCGCCGATGGCGGGCACCTCGGTGAAGTAGCGGGCGGCATACGGCTCCACCACCAAGGGGTCCCGGGCCCGCCAGAACCCGGCGGCGAGCGCATTGAGCTCGTAGTTGGACCGATCCCGGTTGGTCGTCAACTCCGACCAGGCCCACGCCTTGGCCGCCGGGCTGGGCTGCTCCGCTCGGGCCGTGAGGGCTGCCAATGCGCCGGTCAGGGTGGAGTCGGCCGCGAGGTAGGCGTCGATTTCGGCGTCGCCGATGATCCCGAGCTCTGCGAGCCGCCCGACGACGACCCAGCGGAAGTCGTCGTCACCGGCCAACCCCTCGGGCACGCCGTCGCCGCTGGCCCAGGCCTGGAGCACGTCGTCGTCCACAGTCGTGGTGGCGAGGACTCGCGCGGCCACGATGGCTTGGCTGGAGCCGGCAACGCTGCAGGAGAACAGGCTCCGCGCAGCCTCCGCCACGGCGGCCGTCGCTGCGGGACGCTCATCGGCCGGCAGGAACGTCGGAATGATCCGAGCCGTCACCGTCACAGCGACCCGGGCGAGGATCGCCGAATCGGTCTCCAGCGGCCAGGCGGCGGCGAAGACGCGCAGGAGGTGTCGCGGGTCGATGGTGCCGAGGCAGACCCCGTCGGCGAGGCCCATCCAGACGACGGCGCGGGCCTGGACATCGGGCACTGCAGCGAGGTGTTCGGGGAGGTTGGCCAGAGTCGTCGGGTCGAACTCCACGGTGGCCCAGGTCAGGTCGCCGGCGTTCGGCACGACGATCGTCGCCGGGGCGACACCGTCGACAACGGTGGACGTCGCGTCGATGGTGGTCGCGACGCGCCACACCTCCCGACCGTCCTCGTAGCCGGCCAGGTCGAGGGTGTGCGGCCGGTCGGCGGGATGCTCAGCGGGGGCAACACGGGTCAGCAGACCGGTTGCCGGGTCGACGGCGATCCGGTCGACCCCAGGGGTCTGCAGCCAGGCCGCGCTCCACGCTGCGAGCGAGTGGCCGTGGGCCGCCTCGAGGGCGCCGAGGAAGTCGGCGAAGGTGCCGTTGCCGTAGGAGTACTGGCGCAGATAGGCGGACGTGCCGGCGAGGAAGGCGTCGTCGCCGATGTGCGCGATCAGCTGGCGCAGGACCGCGGTGCCCTTGGCGTAGGCGATGCCGTCGAAGTTCTGCAGCGCCGCCTGGGCCGTCTCGGCGGGCGACCCGGCGACCGGGTGGGTGCTCGGCGAGCGCTCGGCGGCATATCCCCAGGCTTTGCGGACGACGGTGCACTCGACCCATGCCTCGGAGAACTCCGTTGCCTCGACGAGGGTTCGGTAGGCCATGTACTCGGCGAACGACTCGTTGAGCCACAGGTCGTCCCACCACCGCATGGTGACCAGGTCGCCGAACCACTGGTGGGCCATCTCGTGGCTGATCGTGTTGGCTCGGGTGACGTGCTGGTCGCGGGTGGACACTCCCCGGAAGATGTACTGGTCCCGGAGCACGACACATCCGGGGTTCTCCATCGCGCCGGCGTTGAACTCGGGCACGAAGACCTGGTGGTAGGCGCCGAACGGGTAGCGGATGCCGAACAGCCGGTGGTAGTTGTCGAAGGACTCCCTGGTGATCTGGAAGATCTCCGGCGCCTGTGCCTCGAGCTGTTCGCGCATCGACGCGCGGGCATGGACGCCGAGTGGGATCCCGTCGTGCTCGTCAAGGACCGACGCGTAGGGGCCGGCGCACACCGTGACGAAGTAGCTGGCGAGCGGCAGGGTCGTTGCGAGCCGCCACCTGCCAGGGTTCTCCAAGGTCGCCACCCCGTTGCCGAGGACGGTCCAGTCCGGAGGGGCGGTGACGGTCACGGCATACGGCGCCTTGAGGTCCGGCTGGTCGAAGCAGGCGAAGACGGTCGGCCCGGCGTCGAGGAACAGGTGCCCGTAGACGTAGTCCTCACCGTCGGCTGGGTCGGTGGCGCGGTGCAGTCCCTGACCGTCCCGGGAGTAGGCCATCCTCGCCTCGACCTGGAGGGTGTTGACGGCGGAGAGGTCGTGGAGCGGGACGCGCCCGTCCTCGAGGGAGTCGACCGGAATGGCCCTGCCGTTCAAGGTGATGCGACGGACGCTGACCGGCTTGAGGTCGACGAAGGTGCGAGCTCCGGGCTCGGTGGCCGTGAACTCGATCGTCGTGGTCGACCCGAACTCCTCAGTACCGCTGTCGAGATCGAGGTCGACCGTCATCGCGGTCACGGAGAGCAGGGCGGCGCGGGCGGTGGCCTCGTCGCGAGTGAGAAACGGCATGTCGGGCAGCGTAGGGGTTGCCGCGCCCGGCGGGCGTGTCGGACCCTGGCCGGGGGCTCAGTACCCGCGGAAGCCGGTCGCCAGTTGCTCGAGGCGCGCGATCCGCTCCTTGGTCGGCGGGTGGGTTGACATGAACCGGGAGACGTCCTGGGCGCGGAACGGGTTGGCGATCATCATGTGGCTGGCGTTCTGGAGCTGCGGGGTGGGCGCGAGGGGCGCCCGGGCCACCCCGGCCTCGATCTTCTTCAGCGCGGACGCGAGGGCCAACGGATCACCGGTGAGCTTGGAACCATCCTCGTCCGCGTCGTACTCGCGGGTCCGGCTGATCGCCATCTGGATGACGACGGCCGCAAACGGGGCGAGGAGGCTCATCGCGAGTAGCGCAATCGGGTTGGGCCGGTCGTCGTCGCTGCTCCCACCGCCGAAGATGCTCGTGAACATGAGCATCTGGCCGACAGAGGAGATGATGCCGGCCACTGCTGCGGCGATCGATCCGGTGAGGATGTCACGGTTGTAGACGTGCATGAGTTCGTGCCCGAGGACTCCACGCAGCTCCCGCTCGTCGAGGAGGGAGAGGATTCCCTCGGTGCAGCAGACGGCGGCGTGGCTCGGGTTGCGGCCGGTGGCAAAGGCGTTGGGAGCCTGGGTGGGTGAGATGAAGAGGGAAGGCATCGGCTGGCCGGCCTTGGTCGACAGCTCACGGACGATCCGGTACATGCCCGGCGCCTGGGCCTCGCTCACCGGGACGGCGTGCATGGCCCGGATCGCGAGCTTGTCGCTGTTCCAGTAGCCGTATGCCGTCGTCGCGACACCGATGAGGGCGAAGAGCCAGATGTAGCGGCCCCCGGAGATGAGGGCGCCGAGGCCCAACAGAAGAGCCCAGATCGCCCCGAAAAGGGCAGCGGTCTTCAGGCCGTTGAAATGGTTGTGCATGTCTGGCTCAACGCGGCCGGGTTGGTCCACGTTCCCACCAGGCAGTGGTCACGGTCGGCTCGGCCGCCGTTCCGTACCTGCTCAGCCGGGTGCGGCGGAGGACCCCGCCGAGCGGTCAACTCCTCGGTCGCGAGCTGCGCCCGCTCGGCGCGCACATCGAACGCGTCCACCAGTACCTGGGCCCTGGCGGAATCAGGCGAGCAGGCCGAGAACGACGTGCGGAACAGCACTGGTCACGATGAGCAGCGTTGTGGCGAGGGCCAGTCCGGCCCGAGCCCCCCAGCCACCGGCGAAGGGGTCGGCGTCAGGAGACGGGTCCCCGAACAGGACAGCCACCCAGCGAAGGTAGACCGCGATCCCGAGGACGGCGTTGGCGACGGCGACGAGGGCGAGCGGCCAGAGGCCGGCGTCCATGACCGGCCGGAGCGCGACGACCTTGGCCACGAGCCCCAGGATGCCCGGCGGAAGGCCGGCGAGCGAGACGAGCCCGAGGACGAGCGCCCCGCCGAGCAGCGGGTGGCGGCGGAGCAGTCCGCCGTATGCCGCGAGCCGGGTCCCGACGAACGGCACCACCGCGAACGCGACGAGCGAGGCGATGGCATACGCAACGACATACGTTGCGGCAGAACGGAGTCCGACATCGCGTAGGGACGCCAGCGGAAGGAGCACCCAGCCGGCCTGGGCGATCGTCGACCAGGCGAGAAGTCGGACGACATCGTCCTGGCGCAGTGCGACGACATTGCCGAGGGTCATCGTCGCCACGGCCAGGATGGCCACGACGAGCGCGAGCTGCGGGGCGTGACCGCCCGGGCCGAGCAGGCCGCCGACCGCCCGCAGGACGGCGATGATGCCGGCCACCGCAGCGATCTTGGACACCGTTGCGAGCAGCGCCGCCACCGGGACCGACGACCCGGCATACGCCTGCGGTGTCCACTGGTGGAACGGCACAGCCGAGAGCTTGAAGCCCAGCCCGGCGAGCATGACGACAACACCGAGCACGAGGGCGGGGCGTGTGGTGGCGTCGCCCCAGGCCGCTGACGCGGAGACCGGGGAGAACGTCAGGTCGTGAGTCGCCACAACCCAGAGCGCGGCACCGACGACGGTCAGGGCGGCGGACAGCACGGCAGTCATGAGCAGCGAAACGGCACCGTGCGCGGCCCGGTCGGTCCCCCGGAGGGCGACGAGCGCGACGGCTGGCAGGGTCGCCAGTTCGAGGGCGACGAGCCAGGTGCCGAGGTCGACGGCCGCGGCGACGGTCGTCGCGCCGGCGACGGTGGTGAGGACGAGGGCGGTCGTCACCCCGACGCCGCCCCGCTGGGTCGCCGCCTCGCCCGCGTCGTGGTCCCAGAGGAGCACGAGGACGACGACCCCGGCGAGGAGGGCACCGACCTGGAGGAGCAGCCCGGCCGATCCGGTGTCATAGAGACATCGAGCCTGCGGGGCCGGGAGGCAGAGCGACTGGGCGATCCGCGTGCCGGTCGTGAGGGGCCGGATCGCGCCCACGAGACCAGCGACGAGAGCAACGAGGCCGAGGACACGCGCCACGCGCGCAGCCCGCGGGAGGAGCGCGTCGACGACGAGGACGAGCACGGCACCGACGGCCGGGGCCAGCGCCGGCAGCAGCTCGAGGGTGTCGATGCTGACGAGGGCTCCGATCATCGCCCGATCACCAGACGCACCGCCGGGTCGGTCACCGTGAGCAGCACCTGTGGCACGACACCGAGGACGAGAATCGCGCAGACGAGCACGAGCGTCACGACCTGCTCGGACCGGTCCGCCTCGATCCCGGTCGACGCGGCGCGGACGGCCTCGGTCGGCTCGTCCCCCACCCAGAGCAGCCGCGCGACACGCAGGGCGTATCCCGCGGCGAGGGCCGCCCCGACGGCGGCCAGGACTGCGCACCACCGGAACAGGCCGCTCTGGTACGGCGCCGACCACGCGGCATACACCGTGAGGAACTCGCCCCAGAACCCGGCGAGACCCGGGAGGCCGAGGCTCGCTGCGAGCCCGACGACGAGGACGTACCCGAACCGTGGCGCCACCTCGCGCAGGGCGGTCCGGACCCTGGTGAGGTCGACCCTCCCCCAGCGCTCCTTGAGTCCGCCGACGACGAAGAAGAGCAGGGCCGAGATGACGCCGTGCGCGATGTTGAGGAAGAGGGCTGCCTGGAGACCGGTGCGGGTTCCGCTGGCGAGGCCGAGGGCGACGAAGCCCATGTGGGCCACCGAGGAGTAGGCGATGAGCCGCTTGAGGTCGCGCTCGACGAGGCAGACGAGACCGCCCCAGAGGATGCCGATGACGCCGAGGACGGCGACGACCGGCCGGACGGCGTCCCAGCCCTCGGGGACGCTGGCGAGGGGGAGGCGGACGAGGCCATAGGTGCCCATCTTCAGGAGCACCGCCGCGAGCAGGACGGAGCCGGCCGTGGGCGCTGTCGTGTGGGCCGGCGGCAGCCACGAGTGCAGCGGAAAGAGCGGCACCTTGACGGCCAGCCCCGCGGTGAGCAGGGCGGCGATGAGGACGAGGGTGGCGTGCGGGAGGTGGGCGGCAGCGGCGGGCAGGGCGTTGAGGTCCGCGGTCCCTGCGCGGACGACGAGCAGCAGGATCCCGAGCAGCATGAGCGTCGACCCGGTCGCCGTGTAGAGGATGAAACGCGCGCCGGCTGTGGCGCGCTTGACCGCGTCGTGCGGGTCGCCGAAGCGGGTGATCAGCACCCACATCGGGACGAGGACGACCTCGAAGGCGGCGAAAAAGAGGATCGCGTCACCGGCCGCGAACGTCGCCAGCGCCCCCCCATCGACGAGCAGGAGGCAACCGTGGAAGGTCGAGGCCGACCCTCCTTGCGGGGTGTGCCGGATGCCGTGCACGGCCACGAGGACGCCCACGGCCGCGGTGAGCAGGATCAGTGGGGCACTGATCCCGTCGACCGTGAAGTGCCACCGAGATCCGAGCGAGGGCAGCCAGGCCCGGTCGATGGTCGGACGCCCGACGGCCACGACGACGGCCAACCCGAGGGTCACCACCGACGCGACGAGGTTGGTGAGGGTGGCCCGTTGCGCCGAGATGTGCCGGCCGCCGGCGACGAGCCAGGCACCCACGAGGAGCGGGACCATGAGGAGCAGGGTCAGCGCCATGCGAGCACCCCCAGCGTCCCGAGGGCGACCACGGCGGCGCCCACCCAGACCAGACCTGTGGCCGGGCGCTCCGCGTCGTGACCGGAGCTGCCCGTCCGGCCGAGCCACGTGACCCCTCGCGCGGCAGCCCGCCCGGTCGCGTCGACGACCGAGTCATCGGCGGCAGCGACCGACCGGGCCAGCGCCACGACGGGTACGGCCACGAGGAGGCGATAGACGCGGTCTATCCCGAACCCGTTGTCGAACAATGCCATTCGGTCGCCGAGGAGCCGAGGTGCCGGGTCCACCCGGCTCACCTGACTGCGTCGGATGGAGTGGGTCGAGGACAGTCGCCAGGCCAGCAGCGCGCCGACGAGAGCAAGCCCGACGGTCACGACCATCAAGGGGACGTCGACACCGCCACCCACACCGAGCAGATCGGTGAGCAGGACGAGCCCCCCCAGGACGGTGCCGCCGAGCAGCACCACCAGTACGGCACTGACGGCCACGGGAAGGACCGGTGGCGCCGGGGCGGGGGCGTCGTCCGCTGACTGCGCCACGCGGTCGGGGAGGCTGACGACCACGTAGGCGCGGGCGGCATACGCCGCCGTCAGGACGACAGTCAGAAGCAGCGAGACGAAGACCACCCAGGCGGCCGGGTCGCCGGCCTCGGCGCCGTCGCGGGCCGCCGCGATGACCGCCTCCTTGGACACGCCACCGACGACGAACGGAAGCCCCGCGAGGGCGAGCAGGCCACCGAGGAAGGCGACTCGGAGCAGCCTCGAGCGCCGCGCCACGCCGCGAAGGGCCCTGGCCGACGTGCCGCCGGCGAGGGTGCCCAGCCAGGCGATGGTCAGGAACAGCAGGGCCTTGAAGAAGGCGTGCGCGTAGAGGTGCAGGACACCGGCTGCCGAACCCTTGTCGATTGGTGCCGAGGCCAGCGCCGACAGCATCACGGCTACCTGGCTGACGGTCGACCAGGC
The DNA here is from genome assembly GCA_039923915.1 of Nostocoides sp. GTDB lineage: Bacteria > Actinomycetota > Actinomycetes > Actinomycetales > Dermatophilaceae > Nostocoides. The sequence continues at coordinate 11,531 of JBDTBX010000061.1, forward strand.
GAGCAGCCGTTTGAGGTCCGACTGGCCGAACGCGGTGATCGCGCCGAGCACCATCGTCACGGCGGTGCTGATCGCGAGCAGCATCCGAGCTGGCGTCGAAAGCACGAGGATGGGGAACAGTTGGGCCAGGACGAAGGTCCCGGCCGCCACCATCGTCGCCGCGTGGATGAGTGCCGAGGCCGGCGTGGGGCCCTCCATCGCGTCGGGGAGCCAGTCCTGGAAAGGGATCTGGGCCGACTTGCCGAGCACGCCGATGACGAGCAGCACGAGCGCGAGACTGAGCAGTGGCGGACTCGACGGGTGGGCAGGCGGGGCACCGACCCAGCCGCCATTGGTACCGATCCAGTAGGTCAGAACCCGTCCGTATGCCGTGCTGCCGGGTCCAGCGGCGAGGATCACCACGCCGAGGACGAAGCCGATGTCGGCGATGCGCGTGACGATGAACGCCTTGTGGGCGGCCCGGCGCGGTCCTTCGCGGCGACTCCAGTGGCCGATGAGCAGGTACGAGCACCAGCCCATGACCTCCCAGCCGACGAGGGTGAGGATGAGATCGGCCGACAGCACGACGAGGAGCATCGCGGCGGTGAAGAGGGACACGGTGGCCGCGAACACGGCATACCGATCGTCGTCCGCGAGATAGATGGTCGAGTAGACCTGCACGGCCAACCCGACGAGCGCGGCGACCGCCCCAATGAGCAGAGCTGGCCCGGTTCCTTGGAGCTGCAATGGGATTCGCAGATCGCCGGTGTTGATCGCTGGGAGCGTCGAGACCAGAGGTGGGTGGTCGGATCGGGTCAGGAGGGCGTATGCCGCGAGCACGAGGGCGATCGCGACTCCACCGACCGAGACGGCTCGGGCAGCGCTCCGGGACCGCGCTGCCAGCAGGCCGACGAGGGACGCCAGGACCGGAATCGCGACGACGGCGGGGAGCAGCCCCATCAGTGGCTCTCCTTCGTGAGGTCGATCCCGCCATGGAGCCGGAATGCCGCCAGGATCACCGCGAGCGCGAGGCAGACCTCGGCCGCCGCGATGGTGATGACGAAGAGGGTGAGGATCGAGCCGCCGGTCCAGCGGTCCTGGCCGGCCGTCCCGGTGCTGACGAGCAGGATGGTCGCGCCGCTCAGCATGAGCTCGACACCGATGAGGACGAGCACGGCATTGCGGCGCGCGAGCACTCCGTAGAGTCCGATCCCGACGAGCAGGGCAGCGAGGAGGTAGGGGCCGGCGAGGTGGATCATGAAGCGCCGCCGGCAGATTCGACCTCAGGCCGGATGAGACGCGACACGGCGAACGCGGCGACGAGGGATCCGAGCAGGAGCACCGACAGCAACTCGAACGGCCACACCCACGTGCTGAACAGGTCGCGGGCGAGCTGGCCGTTGGCGACGTCGCGCCGTTCGACGGGTCCGCCGGCCAGTGGGAGCAGCACCGCGAGCAGGAGCGCGGCAGCGCCGGCCCCGACGATCGCGGCCAGCGCGCGGTGGGCCAGCGACGTCGTGTGCTCGGCGCTCGGCCCGATCGGCGCGCGGGTGAGCATCAACGCGAAGAGGACGAGGACGACGATGGCGCCCACGTAGACGAGCAGCTGGACGAGGGCGACGAACTCGGCGCCCAGGACGAGGAAGCACCCCGCGACGGCGCCGAGCGTCAGGACGAGCCAGAGCGCAGAGTGGACGACGTGCCGAGTCGTCACCGCGAGCAGCGCAGCGCCGGTCGCGACGACGCCCAGGGCGGCAAAGGCGATGTCGTAGGCCGTCACCCTCCTCCGTCCCCCTCCTGCTCGGCGACGTCGGATGCCCGCGCGATGAGTTCGGCCGCACTGGGTCGACGTCGGCGGGGAGCGGTCGTGGTGTCCGGGGTCGGCTCAGCGGCGGCTGGCTCGGCAGGTTGCGTCGGGGTGGTGCGGCCGACCCGGGCCGGCCGGTCCCCAGCAACCAGGCCCGCAGCCCGGGGCGGCTTGTTGGAGGCGGCAAGTTCCGCCGGATCGGCGGAATGCTCGTCGAGGGCGACGGGTGGTGGCACGGTCGGCATCCACTCCCCCAGTCGCTCCTTCTCGTGCAGCATGTCGTGGATGTCGACCTCGGCGTACTCGAACTGCGGGCTCCAGTGCAGTGCGTCGAACGGGCAGACCTCGACGCAGATGCCGCAGTACATGCAGAGGGAGAAGTCGATGGCGAAACGGTCCAGAACGTTGCGCTGCCGGTCGCGGCCGCCCTCCGTCGTGGCGGGGATCGTCTCCTTGTGCGAGTCGATGTAGATGCACCAGTCGGGGCACTCGCGCGCGCAGAGCATGCACGACGTGCAGTTCTCCTCGAGGAGCGCAATGACGCCACGCGAACGAGGCGGCAGCTCCGGTGCAGCGTCTGGGTACTCGGCCGTGTGGGTCGGCTTGGTCATCGTCTTGGCCGTCGTGACGAGGCCCTTGATGATTCCGGGAACGAGGCCGCTCATCGCTGCATCCCCATCATTGCTGCTGCTCCCTCATCGCTGCATCGCGATCACGGCGCCCGTGAGCAGCAACTGGCCAAGGGCCACCGGGACGAGCACGAGCCAGGCGAGTCGTTGCAACTGGTCCTCCCGGAGACGGGGCCACGCGACTCGCAGCCAGATGATGATGACGGCGATGACGAACGCCTTGGCGAACGTCCACACCCAGCCCAGCGCGCCGGCATACGGACCATGCCACCCCCCGAGGAACAGGACGGTGAACAGCAAGGACATCACGACGATGCCCGCGTACTCGGCCAGGAGGAAGAAGGCGAAGCGCAGTCCGGTGTACTCGGTGTAGGCGCCGAAGACGATTTCGGAGTCGGCGACCGGCATGTCGAACGGGGGGCGCTGCAGCTCTGCGACGGCGGCGGTGAGGAAGACGATCGCCCCGGGCGCCTGCCAGGCGAGCCACCACCACTGCCACTGCTCGACGATGCCGCCGAGGGAGAGGGTGCCCGCGGCGAGGCAGACCGAGGAGACGGCGAGAACCATGGGCAGCTCGTAGGACAGCAGCTGGGCGGCCGCGCGCATGGCGCCGAGGAGGGCGTACTTGTTGGCGCTGGCCCAGCCGGCCATCAGGGTGCCAAGGATGCCGACGCTGGTGATCGCCAGCACGAAGACGGCGCTGGCGGGCAGGGTCGCCGCCTGGACTCCGGGGTGGATCGGGATGACGGCGAGCGCGACGAGGTACGGGATGAGGGCGATGGCCGGCGCGAAGCGGAAGACCCGCTTGTCGGCCGCGGCCGGGGTGATGTCCTCCTTCTGGACGAACTTGACCCCGTCGGCGACGAGCTGCGCCCACCCGTGGAAGCCACCGGCGTACATCGGCCCGAGGCGGCCCTGCATGTGCGCCATCACCTTGTGCTCGGTCTGGCCGACGAGCAGCGGCAGGACGAGGAATGCCGCGAGGACCGAGGCCGCCCGCAGCGCGATCTCCAGGGTGCTCATCGCGGGCCCCACTCGGGATCGGGGACGCCCGGCGCCTGGACCCGGCGACGGCCTGGCGACTTGGCCGAGTCGTGGCCCTCGCCGGGCTCCTTGCCGCCCGGCCACGGCTTGCTTGCGCGCGCGGCCAACTGGAACGACTTGCGCAACGGCGTCCCCTCGAAGCCGTCGGGCAGGAGCAGCGGCCGCAAGCCGAACCCGCTGCCGTCGTCGAAGCCGGCCACGTCGATCCCGAACATCTCGTGGGTCTCGCGCTCGTGCCAGGCCGCGCCCTTGAACAGCAGCGTGAGGCTCGGCAGCGCCTCGCCCTCGGCCAGGCGGGTGTTGATCCGGATGCCGCGGAGCCGGCCGATCCCCGAGACGTCGAGCAGGCGGACGACGACGTCGAAGCCGGGGCGATCGGTGTCGTAGGTGCGGTCCACGGCGGTCAGCCAGTCGAAGAAGGTGAAGCCTCGGTCCCGTGCGTCGGACACGGCAGCCACCCACTCCGTGGGCTCGACGGCGAAGATCTCCTCGCCGGGCGCGTCGTCTGCGGGCACATCGGCAGCCTAGCGAGGTGCCGGCGCCGAGCGCGGGCCGCGCAGCCGCCAGTCAGCGTCCGTGCGAGCGCGGTCCTTTGCCTCCGGAACGGAAAGAAGTCGGGGCGCGTTCAACCATGGCCACCACCCTGTCTGACCTCGAGGTACACCCCGTTGCCTGTCCCGTCCGCAGCCCCTCTCCCGTCCCTTGTCGAGCAGGCCGAGCGGCTCGTCACGCTCGGGGTTGCCGACTTGGCGGGAATCGATCCTCGGCAGGTCCGCGCCGCGGTGGCGACCTCGGCTTCGGGTGACGGTCTGCTTGCGATCCGACCCAGCCTGCTGGACATCGCCCGGGTTGCTCCGTTCCTGCGCCACAGGGAACGGCATGGTTTCGTCGTCGAGGACCTCACCGATCTCGGCGAGTTCGGTCCCACCGCAGCGGCCGACGTGCCGGACAGCGACGTCTACGTCGTCGCCGCGCTGGATCGCGGTGACGAGTTCGCCAACTGGAGCCCGGATGAGGCCGACCCGGTGATCGCCAGCCGCGAGCGACTGGGACTCACCGTCCAGGAGGGGGTCCTGTGGCTGCTCCAGTCGCCCGGGGTCCTCGAGCGCGGGCGGTGCTTCATGACCACCGGATCCCGCCTGCGGCGACCAGACGGCCGCCTCGACGCTCGGACTCCGGCGCTCTGGATCAGCAATGGCACTGGCCGCGATGGCCGGGATCGGCGACATGCCCCGAAGGTCGGCTGGTGTTGGGCGGGCAATCGGCACACCTGGCTCGGTATCGCGTCCGCCGGGGCCAAGACGCCGTTGACCTGAGGGATTGACTGAGGCGCCTCAGCCGGCGGCCAGGTAGGTCAGGTAGCCGTATCGGGTCCACTCCGCCTCGTCGAAGTCCTCGCCGCGGTTCAGCCGGGACTGCATGGCCTCCAGGGTCCGGTTCTCGGTGAGCATCAACGGCCGTGGCGGATGGTCATCCTCCGGGGCTTCTGATCCCCACCCCAAGAGCGGCGGCGCCATCGAGTCGTATGCCGTGCCGGCCGGGGTGCGGATCGTCATCGAGTGCGGGCCTGGCTCGCCGTGGTCACCATTGGAGTTCAGGCAGCTGCGGGTGACATCGAAGGCCCAGCCGGGTTCTTCCTTGACGTTGTTGTGCCGCACACACCCCCCATCGCCCTGGCCGACGCTGGTGGGTCCGCCCCGGGCTACCGGCATGGCATGGTCGATCGCCCGGATCGGGGCTTCGCACCATGGCACCCGGCAGGTCTGATCCCGCAACACCAGGAACTGGCGCAGCAATCCACCGAACCGGCGCCGCCGTGAGTCCATCGCGACCAGGTCCCGCCCGTCCGGGGACCGGTACAGCCGCCGTAACCACACCTGCGCCGTTTCCGCCGCTCTTTCGGTCTCAGGATCGGCATCGGTGATCGTGGGTGGCGGGTCTGGATCCACCGGGTGCCCGTCCTCGCACCGCGGTCCCGGCCAGTTCCGCTGGTCCGGTTGGTCTGGCTGGTTGGTGCCGTCGCGGAGCCGGTCACGGATGAACGCGGCCGGAACCGGCCCGAACCCGACCACCTCGACCGGCGTCTGCGCCGATCCGCGACGGCGCGGAGGAGTCGGCGCGGCACCAGCATCAGCGTCGTCGTCATCGGCGGTGGTGGAGCCGCCGAAGAGGGCGGTGTCGGTCATCACCAGCTGGATCTCCACCGGCTGGACCTGCCCGAAGACCAACCCACCCAACCGTTGGATCGCCAGATCCGACATCACCTGCCCCCGGGACCTGCCCGCGACCGGCTGACACCCGTGCCCACCGACGACGGCGTCCGCGTCCCGACCCAACGCCGCGAACGCGCCCACCGCCTCGGCCAGCGGGGCCAGCACCGTCAGGTACGCCATCCCGTCCGCCGCCGGCCGGACCGTGACCCGCCGGGAGCGGGCCGCGGCCGCCATCCGCTTGACCACACTGGCCGCATCCAACTCGGCCGCCACCCGCCGGGCCGCCGCTGCGGCACCCTTGGGACCCAACTCGGGCAGCACCGAAGCCAACCGGGCATCGGCCACACCCCGGTCCTGCCTCGACAACGTGGCGGTGCCCTGCACCACCTTGGTCGCCACCCACTCCGACACCCGCCCATGAGTCAACAGTCCGTGCAGCAACGGCATCTCGTGCACCAAGGCCTTGGCCAGGCCCAGATGCTGATCCCCCCGACACGGGGACTCCCGCCGGGCCAAGGCCACCATCTCGGCCACCCCACGCCCGGCCCGCCGCCGCGACGGCGAAACCGCACCAGCATCACCGGCCGATTCGCCGGCTGCGCCCGACCCGGACCGCTTGGCCGCGTCATGCGCCCGCGACTCGTCCCGGTCGTGGGCGGCCCGGTGGGAGTCATCGAACGCCACCGTGACCCGGGCCTGGGCGGCCCCGCACGCACCCTTCAACTCCTCCAACGCGGTCACCGCCGCCAACCGATCCGCATCCGAACAGCCCGAACCGTCGACCCCGACCAACTCGGTCAGGAAGGCACGAATCCGTGCCGCCGGCGACGCTGTCCATGTCTGCGGCGGTGCGATCGACGAGATCCCCTCCATCCCCCAATTAGAACACATGTCGGGCGTTTTCACCAGCCCACAAATACGCTAATTTCGTTTGGTACCAATGTTACTCGTGCGATCCACGACCAGACAGCAGCAGCAATTTCCTGGGATTTTGAGGCCACCGCGGGAAGGTGCCGCCCCTGCTGACTTGGCTCGCGAACCGCGGATACGAGGTGGTCGCGGACCAGCTGCCAGTGCGGATTGAGCTCCACCACGAGCATCACGTCGTCGACCTGCACCCAATGACCCTCGACGCCGCCGGCAACGGTCGGCAACGGGGACTTGGTGGCCACGATTTCCGTCATCGGGCCGACGCTCGCACCGAAGGCCGGGTCAACGAACAGCCAGTCATCGTGGCAACCGCCGAGAGGCGTCGACCAGCGTTGCGCCGACGGCAAGGCAGCCGAGCCCTGCAACCACCGCACGAGGAACGGGCGGAATGCGGCAGTTGGCACTGGGAGCCATCCACACCGACCAGGCGAGGATGACGAGCACAGCCAGCATCAGGACTCCGACGGCACCGGCACGGGGCGTTCGACGAGACCACGGGAGACCTCGGCCGAGGTGGCCGCTCGGTGACCGGCATACGACCGTCGTTGCTTGGCGCCGATCGCCTTGCCGGACAGCGACTCCGAGGCGATCTTCTCCTGGAGTTTGAGGATGCCCTGAAGCAGTGCCTCGGGCCGGGGTGGGCAGCCAGGGACATAGACGTCGACCGGGATGATCGTGTCGACGCCCTTGGTGACGGAGTACGAATCCCAGTACGGGCCACCGGAGTTGGAGCAGGCGCCGAACGAGATCACGTACTTCGGCTCCGGCATCTGGTCGTAGAGGCGGCGGATCGCGGGCGCCATCTTGTCGGTCACCGTCCCGGACACGACCATCAGGTCGGCCTGCCGCGGACCCGGCGCGAACGGGATGACGCCGAGCCGGATGAAGTCGTGGCGGGCCATCGATGCCGCGATGAATTCGATGGCGCAGCAGGCCAGCCCGAAGTTGAAGACCCACAGGCTGTAGCGGCGACCCCAGTTGAGCACGACCTTGATCGGCGACGGGGCGTACTCGCCCCCCAGGCCCACGCGGGGCATCGGCAGGTCGACGTGCATGTCCTCACCCTAGAGCCAGCGCAGCAAGCCCCGGCGGGCCGCGTGGACGAGGCCGACGAGGAGGATCCCGACGAAGATCACGATCTCGACGAGGCTGGCCGGCCCGAGGTGCGCGTCGCGGACGACGAGCGCCCACGGAAACAGGTAGACGGCGTCCACCGCGAAGATGACGTAGAGGAACGCGAAGACGAAGTAGCGAACCTGGGTTTGGGCCCATCCCCCGCCCACAGGGTCGACCCCCGACTCGTACGTCGTGAGGGTCGCGGCCGTCGCGGCCCGGGGGGCGAGCAGTCGACGGGCGCCCATCGCGGCGACGAACAGGAGCAGCCCGGCAAGGACCACGGCTGCGACGACGACGTACCCGCTCACAGACCGAGCCTATCGGCGGCGTGGGCAAAACACTGGCAAAGTGCGCGCCTGAGGACCACGATGGCCACCGTGAGCGACACCCCCAGCCGATGGAGCGATGCAACCGTCTACCCCGACATGTGGGCCGACCCCGACAGCGATCCCCGCAACAGCGACGGACCGAGTCCGGACGGCGAGTTGGCGACGCTCAACGATTACCTGATGAACTACCGGCTGACCCTGCGGATGAAGTGCGAGGGATTGAGCGCGGAGCAACTGGCGCAGCGGTCGGTGCCACCCTCGACCATGTCGCTGCTCGGGCTGCTTCGCCATCTGGCCGTGGTGGAACGGGACTGGCGCAGCTGGATCACGCCGGGCGAGCCGCTGCCCACGTTGTACGGGGCTCGCGACGCGGACTTCGACGGAGCAGCAGCAGAGCAGGCGATGGTCGAGGCCGCGTATGCCGATCTGGTCCGCGAGCAGGAAGCGACCGACGCCGAGCTGGCCGGGCACCCGGATCTCGGGGAGCGGTTGGGGAAGGGTGCGATCGCCGTCCGGGAGCTGCACGTGCACCGGATCGAGGAGTACGCACGGCACTGCGGGCATGCCGACCTGTTGCGCGAATGCGTCGACGGTCGGGTTGGCCAGTGATCACCGGGTGACCGGGTCAATCCTCAGGGGCACCGGCCACCGCGTCGGCGAGTCGGCGCCAAACCGGGTCGAGCCTGGCGTCGAAGGCCGCCGCCCGGCGCGCCGCGCGGACCGCCTTGGGTGAGCCTGCGGCATACCGCCGATTGGCCCACGGCGAGCCGGGCCGGGCGAGCCGGGCCGCTCCCACCACGGCGATGAGCGGGATGAAGATGGCGAGCAGGGCGAGACGGTACTTGCCCTTGGCCGCGCAGACGAGCACGGCGATCGCGCTCACCGCCACGAAGACGATGAGCGCCATCCGCGTCGTCCGCTCGGTGGAGTCGACCTGGTCGACCCCCAACGGATTGAGCCCCACGATGGCCGCCAGGAGACACACCGTCGTCAGCCCGACCGCCTGAACCGACGCCTGCCCCTCGCGCTGCCAGTAGACGTCGTCGAGGTGCAGGATGTTGCCGAACTCGTCGAGGACGAGCGACATCCCCGTCCCGACGAGCATGCCGGCGATGCGCGGGAACGGCGGATCGACGGCCACGAGGGCGAGCAGCGCCCCGGCCACCAAGAGCAGGATGCCTGGGACCGAGTGGTGGATGCGCACCCCGGACAGGTGGGCGTTGTGAAACGGGCCGCGCCCGTGCCGGATCAGTCGGGTGACGATCCGGGTCGCGAGGAAGGTCAGCAGGAACGCCCCGAGACACCAGATGAGCGGCATCTTCTCGGGGACAAGCACGCTGCGGAACCACCAATCGAACACTTCGTCAGGCTAGTCAGTGGACTGTCCTACGGTGGGGTCATGACGGAGCTCGGGATCCGCGGCACCGTCGACCCGCAGGTCGACGAGGGGACCCACGCCGACGATCTCGCCTGGACGGTGTGACGTATGCCGGCCGCTCTCACCTTCGACGCGTACGGCGGGGCGATCGGTTCCGCCGCCACGGTGCTGCGGGCCAATGCGGGCGCGTCCGCCCTCGAGCATCGCGTGCCGACCTGTCCGGAGTGGACCGTCCGCGACCTCGTCCTCCACCAGGGCATGGTCCACCGCTGGGCCACCACCGTCGTGAGCGGAGGACCGGTGACCGACGGTGCGGACCAGCTGGCGGAAGGGGCCGTCGCCCCGGACCTGCTCGACTGGTTCGACGAGGGTGCGACGGCATTGCTCCAGGCGCTGTCCACGGCACCGGCCGACCTCGACGTGCCGTTCTTCCTGCGCGACGCCGGCCGCCCGCGCGACGCGTGGGCCCGGCGCCAGGCGCACGAGACCACGATCCACGCCGTCGACGCGATGGCGGCGCGGTTGGGACGGGCCCCGCATGCCGCGGAGGTCTGGTTCCCCACCGACCTCGCCCTCGACGGCATCGACGAGTTGCTGCTCGGCTTCCTGCCGCGCGGTCGGAGCCCGCTCCGGTCGCCCGAGCCGAGGACCTTGCGCATCGCGCCGGCGGGAGCCCCTCACGTCTATGCCGTCAGCATCTCGACCGAGCCACCGCGGACGGCGCGGGTCGGCGCAGGCGCGAGCGGGCTACCTACCGACACCGACGTCAGCGGAACGGCCAAGGACCTCTACCTCGCACTGTGGAACCGCGGCGGCGACGTCGAGGTGACCGGCGACCGCACCGGCGTCGACCTCTGGCACGACCAGATGCGCGTCTCCTGGTGACGTCGGGATACCGACGCGCTCGATCTCACACCCAAGGCCTCCGTCCGGCTCGTGGGCACACGGCATACGATTGATGGTGCAACGAGAGGGAGCGATGGGTAGCAAGACCGTACAAGAACTGGACAGGGTCGTCATCCGCTTTGCCGGTGACTCCGGCGACGGGATACAGCTCACCGGCGACCGGTTCACGTCCGAGACGGCGGCCCTCGGCAACGACCTGTCGACCCTGCCGAACTTCCCCGCGGAGATCCGCGCGCCGCAGGGCACGCTGCCGGGCGTCTCGAGCTTCCAGCTCCAGTTCGCCGACCATGACGTCATGACCCCGGGCGACGCCCCCGACGTCCTCGTCGCGATGAACCCGGCGGCCCTGAAGGCCAATCTCGGCGACGTCCCGCGCGGTGCGACGATCATCGCCGACACCGACGAGTTCTCCAGCCGCAACCTGGCCAAGGTCGGGTATGCCGCGAACCCTCTCGACGACGGGTCGCTCGACTCCTTCCACGTCCACCCGGTCGCGCTGACGTCGATCACGGTGGAGGCGCTGGCCGCGTTCGACGGGCTGACCCGCAAGGAGAAGGAGCGCGCCAAGAACATGTTCGCGCTCGGGCTCCTGTCGTGGTTGTACCACCGGCCGACGACCGGAACCGAGGCGTTCCTCACGAGGAAGTTCGCCGCCCAGCCCGACATCCTCGCCGCGAATCTCGCTGCCCTCAAGGCGGGTTGGAACTACGGCGAGACAACCGAAGACTTCGCGGTCTCGTACAAGATCGCGCCGGCGCCGATGGCGGCCGGCACCTACCGCAACATCACCGGCAACGTCGCGCTGGCCTACGGTATGGTCGCCGCCGCCCACAAGTCGCAGCTACCGCTGGTCCTCGGCTCGTACCCGATCACCCCGGCGAGCGACATCCTGCACACCCTGTCGGCTCTGAAGCGCTACAACGTGACGACGATCCAGGCAGAGGACGAGATCGCCGGTGTCGGCATGGCGCTCGGCGCCGCGTTCGGCGGGGCGATCGGGCTGACGACGACCTCCGGCCCGGGCCTGGCGCTCAAGGCCGAGACGATCGGCCTCGCCGTGTCTCTCGAGCTCCCGCTCGTCATCGTCGACGTCCAGCGCGGCGGCCCGTCGACGGGGCTGCCCACCAAGACCGAGCAGGCCGACCTGCTCCAGGCGATGTTCGGCCGCAACGGCGAGTCCCCGGTGGCCGTCATCGCGCCCCGCTCCCCCGTCGACTGCTTCGAGACTGCCTTCGAGGCGGTCCGGATCGCGACGACCTACCGGACCCCGGTCATCATCCTGTCCGACGGCTACCTCGCCAATGGCTCCGAGCCGTGGTCGGTCCCCAGCGCCGAGTCTCTGCCCGATCTCCGCGTCCCGTATGCCACTGAGCCGAATGCCGTTGACGACAAAGGTCATCCGGTCTTCCGCCCCTACCTTCGCGACCCCGAGACCCTTGCCCGGCCGTGGGCCGTCCCGGGGACCCCCGGGCTCGAGCACCGAGTTGGCGGCCTCGAGAAGGCCGACGTCACCGGCGAGATCTCCTACGACCCCGACAATCACGACCGGATGACCCGGCTGCGGGCCGCCAAGATCGCCGGGATCGCCAAGACCATCGCGCCACTTGCCGTTGACGACCCAAGTGGTGAGGCCGAGGTGCTCGTCCTGGGTTGGGGTTCGACCTATGGACCGATTGCCGCCGCCGTGCGAGCGGTCCGCAACACCGGCGCCAAGGTCGCGAGCGCACACCTGCGCCACCTCAACCCCCTCCCCGCCAACACCGGTGACGTCCTGCGCGCCTACCAGCGGGTGGTCGTCCCCGAGATGAACACGGGGCAGCTCGCGTTCCTGTTGCGGGCGGCCTACCTCGTCGACATCCACTCCCACACGTCCGT
>JBDTBX010000062.1:0-2713 GCA_039923915.1 Nostocoides sp.
ACGAATGGATGCCGCGCGCTCGGGTCAGGCCGGGGCGCTCAGCCCGAGCGGCTCTGGGCGATCTCCTGCTTCTTGGCCAGCCGGTGAGCGCGCCGGATCAGCGCCTCGCGCATTCGGCGGTGCTCCTCCTCGGTCTCCGGGAGCAACTCTGGCACCGCACGCGGCTGCCCGTGCGCGTCGACGGCCACGAAGACGAAGTAGCCCGACGCGACGTGTTGCGGTTCGTCGGCAGCGCAGTTCCACGGCTGGGCCTCGATCCGGACCCCGATCTCCATCGAGGACCTCCCGGCCCAGTTGACCTGGGCGAACGTCCGGACGATGTCCCCGACGTGCACGGGGTGCAGGAACGCCATCTCGTCCATGGCCGCCGTCACGGCCGGGCCGCCGCTGTGCCGCTGCGCGACGGCGCCAGCGGTCGAGTCGGCCAGCTTCATGACCTCCCCGCCGTGGACGTTGCCCATCAGGTTGGCCTCGTTGGCGTCGGTCATGATGGCGAGCGAGACCCGCGCGTAGGACGGCGGCCGGGCCGGGCCGCCCGTGGAGGTTTCGGTCACGGTCGGCAGGTTATCGGGCTGCCACGTCGTTGCCCGTTCGTTGGCGCGGGTCAGCGGGCGGCCGAGCCCTCGACGTAGTCGGAGTCGGTGTCCTTGACCCAGGCCATCAGCTTGCGCAGGTCCTTGCCGGTCGCCTCGATCGGGTGCGCGGCACCCTTGGCGCGCAACTCCTTGAACTCCGGCGCGCCGGCGTCCTGGTCGGCGATGAACCGTTCAGCGAAGGCGCCGCTCTTGATGTCGGCGAGGACGGCGCGCATGTTGTCCTTGACGTGCGGGTCGATGACACGGGGGCCGCTCACGTAGTCGCCGTACTCAGCCGTGTCCGACACCGACCAGCGCTGTTTGGCGATGCCGCCCTCAACCATCAGGTCGACGATCAGCTTGAGCTCGTGGAGACACTCGAAGTAGGCGACCTCGGGCTGGTAGCCGGCCTCGACGAGGGTCTCGAAGCCGTACATGACCAGCTGCGAGGCGCCGCCGCAGAGCACCGACTGCTCGCCGAAGAGGTCGGTCTCGGTCTCCTCGGTGAAGGTCGTTTTGATGCCGCCGGCGCGCAGGCCGCCGATCGCCTTGGCGTAGGCCTTGGCGAGCGCCCAGGCCGTGCCGCTCGGGTCCTGCTCGACGGCGAGCAGCACCGGGACGCCGCGGCCGTCGACGTACTCGCGACGGACCAGGTGGCCCGGACCCTTGGGCGCCACCATGACGACGTCGGAGCCGGCCTCGGGCCGGATGTAGCCGAACCGGATGTTGAAACCGTGCCCGAAAAGCAGGGCGGCGCCGTCCTTGAGGTTGGGCTGGATCTCGTTCGCGTAGACGGTCCGCTGGGACTGGTCGGGCGTGAGGATGACGACGAGGTCGGCATCGCGGACCGCCTCGGCGACGGTCCTGACGGTCAGGCCCTCGGCCTGCGCCTTGGCGATGGACCTGCTGCCCTCGGCGAGGCCGACGCGGACGTCGACGCCGGAGTCGCGCAGGTTGAGCGCGTGGGCGTGGCCCTGGCTGCCGTAGCCGATGACGGCGACCTTGCGCTGCTGGATGATCGACAGGTCGGCATCGTCGTCGTAGAACATCTCGGCCATGGTGGTGGGTCTCCTTCGGTGGGTTTTCGTATGCCGTGAAACGTGTTGGGGCGGTGGGGCTAGGCGGTGCGCAGGGCCCGGTCGGTGATCGATCGGCCGCCACGCCCGATGGCGACGAGGCCGGACTGGACGAGCTCCTTGACGCCGAACGGCTCGAGCACGTCAAGGAACGCACGGAGCTTGTCGGTGCTGCCGGTGGCCTCGATGGTGAGCGCATCGGTCGCCACGTCCACGACCTTGGCGCGGAACATCTGGACCATCTCCAGGACCTGGCCGCGGGTCACGCTGTCGGCGCGGACCTTGACGAGCAGGATCTGGCGCTGGACCGAGGAGTTGTCGTCCAGCTCGACGACCTTGAGCACCTCGATCAGCTTGTTGAGCTGCTTGGTGACCTGCTCGAGCGGGAGCTCCTCGACGTCGACGACGACGGTCATCCGGGAGATGTCGGGGTGCTCGGTCGGACCGACGGCGAGGGAGTCGATGTTGAAACCGCGCCGGGCGAACAGACCGGCGATCCGGGCCAGGACTCCGGGCTTGTTCTCGACGAGCACCGACAGGGTGTGTTTGCTCATGACTCCTCCTGGCTCTCGTCGGCTTCGGCGTCAGACCGGATCTCAGCAACCTCGATCTCCTGCGAGTCTTCCCGATCCCATTGCGGCGCAGTGTCCTTGGCGATCTGGATGAGGTCGTTGCTGACCCCGGCCTTCACCATCGGCCACACCATGGCGTCACGGTGGACGACGAAGTCCACGACGACGGGCACGTCGTTGATCTCCATCGCCTTGCGGATCGTGGCGTCGATGTCCTCGGGACGCTCGCAGCGCAGCCCGACGCAGCCGTATGCCTCGGCCAGCTTGACGAAGTCAGGAACCCGGCGGCCGACGGACGTGTGCAGGTCGGTGTTGGAGTACCGCTGGTTGTAGAACAGCGACTGCCACTGGCGCACCATCCCCAACGAGGAGTTGTTGATGATCGCGACCTTGATCGGGATATCGTTGATCACGCAGGTGGCCAGCTCCTGGTTGGTCATCTGGAAGCAGCCGTCACCGTCGATGGCCCAGACGACCCGGTCCGGCTCGG
>JBDTBX010000063.1:0-4639 GCA_039923915.1 Nostocoides sp.
GCGCAAGGGCGTCGAGCAGCAGTTCGTCGAGCACCTTCGGGGGCACGGGATCCCGACGACGGTGCGCGACACGCGCGGTTCGGACATCGACGGGGCCTGCGGCCAGCTCGCAGCCGCTACCGCCTGACCTCGACCGAAGGTCGCGCCCCAGCATCGGGGGAGGTGAACCCTGCGAGGGTGGGGGCGAATTAGGCTGGCGGGATGCACAGACGCTCGTTCCGCCGCACCGCAACCCTTGCTGCGACGCTCCTCGGTGTGGCTCTGACCGGCTGTGCGTCGTCGGCGGACCTCCCGCCCAGCCTCGCCGGACCGAGCGCGACGGGCCACGTCGAGCACGTGGTCGCGGCGACCGCCAAGGCGCCCACCGTCGTGCCGCTGCGCTCCGGCGAACGCTTCCTCGACATGGCGATGCCGGCGGCCTACACGCCGTCGTCGCCGACGCCTACCGGCCACGACGACTACCGGTGCTTCCTGTTGGACCCCAAACTGACCAAGCGGGTCCTCGTCGACGGTGTCGACATCGTGCCAGGCAACCCAAAGGTCGTCCACCACGTCATCGTCTTCAAGGTGGCCAAGGCGGACGTCGCCGGGGCGGAGGCCGCCGACGCCGCCACGCCAGGTCCGGGCTGGACCTGCTTCGGCGACGCCGGCATCAGCCGCGGCGGCCCGGGCACGACCCTCGACAACGCGCCATGGGTCGGCGCCTGGGCACCCGGAGGCGGTGAGCGGGTCCTGCCCCACGGCGTCGGCATACCGCTCGATCCCGGTACCCAGATCGTCATGCAGGTCCACTACAACCTACTCGTGGGGACCGGCCCGGACACCAGCCGGGCCCGGCTGCGGGTCTCGGTCCCGAGCGCGACCTCCCAGGCCCTCGACACCATGCTCCTACCCGCCTCGGTCGAGCTGCCGTGCCGCTCAGCAGCCGGGTCGAGCGGACTGTGCAACCGCACGCTGGCCGTCGCCGACGTGCGCAAGCGGTTCGGCGAAAAGGTCGCGACGGCCGATCTGCTCCACCTGCTCTGCGGGCCGGTGCTGCCCGGGCCGACCCAGTCGTGCACGCGAACCCTCAGCCAAACGGGCATGATCCGCGCCGTCGCGGGGCACATGCACCTGCTCGGCCGTTCGATCAGCGTCGTGCTCGACAAGGGCAAGACGTCGGAGCAGACCGTGCTGGACATCCCGGTCTGGAACTTCGACGACCAGGCCAGCACGCCGCTGCCCAAGCCGGTCGCGGTCAAGCCCGGCGACACGCTCACCGTGTCCTGCACGCACGACCAGTCGATCCGCGACGCGCTGCCGTCCTTCAAGGCCCAGCCCGAGCGGTACGTCGTGTGGGGCGAGGGGACGACCGACGAGATGTGCCTCGGCATCGTCTTGTGGACCCGGTCCTGACCGAGATCCGATCAGCCCGGTGACCGCCCGTTCTGGGCGAGCAGGTCCGCAGCGTCTGCGGCGTCGTCGACGAGGGCGACCCGATCGGCCATCGCCTTCCCGGCGGCCAGCGAGGCGAGCGCGGGCCACACCGGGACCGCACGCGTCCAGTGGTCCCGTCCGACGAGGACGAGCCGGGGCAGCTCGGCACCCTTGGGGGCGTAGTACAGCGGCGTCACGGCCTGGAAGATCTCTTGGACGGTCCCGGCCGCGCCGGGCATGACGACGACCCCGGCCGTCGAGCGCGCGAGCAGTCCGTCCTCGCGCAGGGCGTTGGAAAAGTACTTGGCGATGCCGTCGCAGAACACGTTGGGCGGCTCGTGCCCGTAGAACCAGGTCGGGATCCCGATCGACCGCACCACCGTCCCATCAACCGCTGACTCGGCCGGGTCCACCAGGTCGGCGCGCACCTCCAGAGCCAGTGCGGCCCAGGCGCCGATGTCCGTCCTGAAGGAGGGAACGGCGGCGAGTCGCGCGAGGGCCGGATCGAGGGCGCTCGTATGCCGCGTGAGAGCACCGAAGTTGGCCGCTTCCATCGCGCCGGGACCACCGCCGGTGACGACGACGAGCCCGGACTCTGCCAGCCGATGGCCGAGGTGGGCCGTCGCGGCATACGCATCGTCGCCCCGCTGCACCGCGTGCCCGCCCATGACGCCAGCGACCCGCCGACCGGCCAGTCGCTCGTCGAGGGCGTCGGTGATCGAGTCGTCGTGGATGGCCCGGAGCAGGGTGACGTAGACGTCTCCAGCGAGGGCCGGGTCACGGGACCAGCGGTAGGCGCGGGCGTCCGGAGTGGCGTCGTAGCCGTCGCTCTCGAGGCCGGCGTAGAGGTCGTCGGGCGTGTAGAGCCCGGAGGGATAGACGTCGACGGGTGCGTCGAAGGCGGCCGGGAAGAGGATGGCGCCGTGGCTGCGCAGGTGGGTCGCGACGTCCTCGGGGACCCGGCCCCCGAGCACGACGAGGCCGGCGAAGTCGGATCGCCGGAGCAGCTGAGGTCCGGCCGCACTGAGGTCGAGATTCTGGATTCGTATGCCGCACAACGTCTTTCGCGTGGAGAGTACCTCGTGCAGTTGCGCCAGCGAGTCGACCTCGCGGTGGGCTCGGCGAGGGCGTGGGTTCGGCGTCATCGGACCCCTGTCGCTGGGCTGCCCGGAGCGCGTTGGGCCGCGGGCCAGATCGCGCGAAGGTCATCGATCGACGGGACAGCGGCCATGGGCCTGACCCTACCGAGCCGGCGCTGCCGATATCGTCAGCTCCATGCCCGAGGTGCCCGTCCTGGACCCGGCCGAGCAGCGGGTGCTCGGCAGCCTGCTCGAGAAGCAGGTGACCGTTCCGGCTTCCTATCCGTTGTCACTCAACTCGCTTCGGACCGCCTGCAACCAGAGCAACAGCCGCGATCCGGTCGTGGACTACGACGAGGCGTTCATCGAGGCCACGGCCCGTGGACTCAAGCAGCGCGACCTGGTCCGGGTGGTCTGGGGCTCGACCGGGCAGCGGGCCCTGAAGTACCACCAACGACTCGACGAGCACCTCGACCTCGCCGCGGACGAGCGCTCCCTCATGACGGTCCTCCTTCTGCGTGGGCCGCAGTCACCGGGGGAGCTGCGGACCCGGACCGAACGTCTGCACGCCTTCGCCGACCGGGAGACCGTGGAAGCCTGCCTGCGCCGACTCGCGGAACGATCCACCCCACTGGTGGGCGAACTCGGTCTACGGCCGGGGCAGCAGGACCATCGCTGGGTCCACCTGCTCGGGCCGGTCGAGATCGCCGACGAGATCATGGCCGCCTCGCCGGTCGTGGCCCGCGACGTCGTCCTCGCCGACGGGGCTGCAGCCCGCGATGCGCGGGTGCGCGCGGCATACGACGTCGTCGCTTCATCGTATGCCGCGGAACTCGGGGACGAGCTGGATCACAAACCTTTCGACATGTGGCTGCTCGACCGTGTCGCCGAACTCGCCGGCGCTGACCCCGTCGTCGAGGTCGGCTGCGGTCCTGGTCAGGTCGCGGCCAGACTGGCGGCCGCCGGGGCGGACGTGACCGGCATCGACCTGTCTTCTGCGATGGTGACCGAGGCGCGGGTCCGCGTCCCTGCTGCGACGTTCGAGGTCGGCGACTTCGCGGCGCTCATGCGGCCGGCCCGCGCCACCGGCTGGGGTGCGGTCGTCGCCTGGTATGCCCTGGTCCACCTCGCTGGGTCGGAGCTGGGCCCCGTGATCGCCGGTCTGGCCCGCCCGATCCGCCCCGGAGGCTGGCTGGCGCTCGCGCTGCACGTCGGCGACGAGGTCCGGCACACGACCGAGTTCCTCGGCCACGAGGTCGATCTGGACTTCGTTTTGCACGATCCGGCAGAGGTGCTCGCCGCGGTGCGAGGAAGCGGTGTGGAGGTGATCGAGTCCTACCGGCGCAGCCCGTTGGCCGGCCGCGAGGTGCAGACCGAGCGGCTCTACGTCCTGGGGCGCACGCCCGAATGACCGAGGTTGAGAACACCGCCTCCTTCGCCGAAGAGGTGCGATCGTCGGCTTGGAGAGCCGAAACCGACGCCTGGATCGCGGCTCGCCTCGCGGAGTCCGGGCGTCGACCGAGCGGCCCCACAGAGCAGCGCCGGATCCGGCCGTGGTCCATCCAGCTCGTGGCGCCGACCGTCGAGGGACCGGCCTGGTTCAAGGCCGACGCACCGGGCCTGGCGCACGAGCCCGCCCTGCATGCCCTTCTCGCATCGATCGCGCCCGATCGGGTCGATGCTCCGCTCGCCATCGACACCGGACGTGGCTGGATGCTCACCCGAGACCGGGGCTCCACCCTGGCTGACGACCACGATGCGAGCCTGGAGGAGTGGTGCGAGATCGTGCGCGAGGCGGCCGACCTCCAACGTCGAGTTGTGCCGCACGCCGCCTCCTTGCTAAGGACCGGTCTCCCGAACTGTTCTCCGACAACGGTTCTCGAGCGGTTCGACGTCCTGATCGATCGGTATGCCGCCCTCCCGCCGAGCCATCCGTCGCACCTCTCCATCGACGAGCGACAGGCCTTCGAGGCGGTGCGGTCCGACGTGGCCGAGGCCGCGGCGACCCTCGCTGCAGGCGCGCTGCCGGTGACGCTCGATCACGGTGACCTCCATCCGGGCAACGTCCTGCTCGTCGGCGGCGGGCTGCGCCTCTTCGACTTCGGCGATGCCCAGTGGGCCAGTGCCCCGGAGACCCTTGGTGC
>JBDTBX010000064.1:0-2958 GCA_039923915.1 Nostocoides sp.
CCGCGGGGATGACACGATGGCCGCCCAGAGACCGCCACCCGGAGGACCGATGCCCACGCTCGTCGTCGCGCGGATGGCCAGCGCCGCCCCCATGGGGATGCAGCGCTACGAGGCCGAGGTGCTCTCGCGGGCCGCGTCGGCGCTCGCGTCGGGCGGCGCGTCCGACTGGCAGGTCCGCGACCTCGTCGTCCGCTCGCTGCGCTCGCCGCTCGCCGGAGACCGTCTATGCCGGTCGGCTGGCTCACGTCGGCCCCCCGCCGCGTGCGGTCGGTCGCCGGACGCGTCCTCTATCCGCGGCACACCGTCCTGCACCGAATGAGCCTCGACCTTCCGCCGGCCGGGCCGGGTGAGGTCGTCACCGTGCACGACCTGGCCTGGACCTACCCCGACGAGGCACGGCCGGTCACGGCAGCGGTCGACGAACTCGATCGCGCTGCCGCGGTCATCACCGTCTCGGAGTTCTCGGCCGACGAGTGCGTGCGCCACCTCGGGATCTCGCGGCCGCACGTCATCCCCAACGGCGTCGATCCGCGCTTCTACGACGCACCTCCGACGAGCGCGGAAGTCCTTGCGACACATGGCATTCGGATACCTTTCGTCCTGTGCGCCGGGGGCGCCACGCGGCGCAAGAACCTGGCCGCACTGGCTGCGGCGTGGCCCCGCGTCCGCTCGCAGCACCCGGGCCTGACCCTCGTGCTCACCGGCCCCCCCGACCCGAGGCGGACCGCGCTGTTCGCCGACCTCGACGGGACGGTGTTGCCCGGCCGGCTGCCGAACTCGTTGCTCCCGGGTCTTGTCGCCGCGGCCGGCTGTCTCGTCGTGCCGTCCCTCTACGAGGGGTTCGGGCTGCCGGCCCTGGAGGCGATGGCGGCCGGCACGCCGGTCGTCGCGAGTCGAGCCAGCTCACTCCCGGAGGTGGTCGGCGACGGCGGGTGGCTCGTGACACCCGACGCCGACGGACTGGCCGACGGGATCGGGCAGGTGATGGCCGGCGGCCCCGAGGTCGAAGCCGCCACAGCCCGCGGCCGCGCTCGGGCGTCGCGCTTCACCTGGGAGCGAAGCGCCGCCGCCCACGCGAAGATCTGGACCGAGGTCGCCGAGTCCCGCCATTGAGGCCGGATCCCGATCCTCACCGTCAGGAGAAGACGACGGTCCGGTCGGTGTTGAGCAGGACCCGGCTCTCGCTGTGCCATCGGACGGCACGGGTCAGGACGTGCGCCTCGCACTCCTCGCCCGCCCGGACGATGTCCTCGGCCGTCATCCGGTGATCGACCCGCACGACGTCCTGCTCGATGATCGGCCCCTCGTCGAGGTCGGCCGTCACGTAGTGCGCGGTCGCGCCGACGAGCTTCACGCCGCGCTCGAACGCCTGATGGTAGGGCTTGGCACCCTTGAAGCTGGGCAGGAACGAGTGGTGGATGTTGATGATCTTCCCTGACATCTCCCGCGACAGGTCGTCCGAGAGCACCTGCATGTAGCGGGCCAGGACGACAAGGTCGATGTCGAGTTCGTCGACGAGCGAACGCAGTCGGGCCTCGGCGGACGGCTTGGACTCCGGGGTGATCGGGATGTGGTGGTAGGGGATCCCGTATGCCGCGGCCAGCCCGGCCAGATCGGGGTGGTTGCTCACGATGGCCGGGATCTCGATGTTGAGGGCACCGGTCCGCCAGCGGTAGAGCAGGTCGTTGAGGCAGTGCCCGAACCGGCTCACCATGATGAGCGTCCGGTAGGGCGCCCGTGCGTCCCACATCTCCCAGGTCATCCCGAACTCGGCCGCCGCCGGGACGAAGGCGGCCCGGAAGCTCCCGAGCGTCGAACCCCGCGGCACCGAGAAGACGATCCGCATGAAGTACCGCCCGCCGCGCGGGTCGTCGAACTGCTGGCTCTCCTCGATGTTCGCGCCGTGCTCGAAGAGCAGTTGACTGACCCGGGCGACGATGCCGGGCCGGTCCGGGCAGGACAGGGTGAGGACGAGGTCGGTGCCCTCGGCGGCCATGGGTGGTGCCCCTTCGTCGGACGGTGAGCCGGATGCCGCGCCGCACCTGACGCAACTCGGCGCGGCATACGCAACAAGTGGGATCGTAGCCTTGACCTGTCGGCCCTGGAAGCGATCGGCTAGTGTCGCGCCATGCGCAACAGCACGGCGGCCGAGCGTGGCACGACAGTGCAGTCCGTGGACCGGGCCGTGAGCATCCTGGAGCTGCTCGCCCAGCACGGGACGGCCGGCGTCACCGCCCTCGCGGGCCAGCTCGGGGTCCACAAGAGCACCGCCTCACGGCTGCTCGGGGCCCTCGAGGCGCGCGGGCTCGTGGAGCAGGTGGAGGAGCGCGGCCAGTACCGGCTGGGGGTCGGCATCCTGCGGTTGGCCGGCGCGACGAACGCCCGGCTCGACCTCGTCGAGCAGGCCCGCCCGATCTGCCGAGCCCTGGCGGCCGCGACCAAGGACACGGTCAACCTCACGGTGCTCGATGCCGGGACGGCCTACTACATCGACCAGATCACCGGGTCGCCGGCGAACACCTCGTGGAACTGGGTCGGCCAGCACATCCCGCTGCACGCGACGAGCAACGGCAAGATCCTGGTCAGCGAGCTGCCCGAGCCGGCGCTCACCGAGACCCTCGGCGAGCTGCGGCCCTACACCGCCGCCACCATCACCGACCGGGCGGTGCTGGACGAGCAGCTGGCCGGTGCGCGCGAGCAGGGGTATGCCGTGGCTGCCGACGAGCTGGACCTCGGCCTGACCGCCATCGCGGCCGCGGTCCGCAACGCTCACGGGGAGATCGTGGCGTCGGTCAGCGTGTCAGGGCCGACCTTTCGGATGGGAGCCGAGGAGGTGGCCCGACTCGCCCCGGAGGTGATCGACGCCGGCTTGGCCGTGTCCGCCCGCCTCGGCTGGCTCCCCGCCCCCCTCTAACCCCCCCCTCTACCCCCCCCAGGGTCAGTTCAAAGTCGATGCTC
>JBDTBX010000065.1:0-2828 GCA_039923915.1 Nostocoides sp.
GGGCGTCGGCTGGGACTGCCCGACCGGGCTCGGCACGCCGAACGGCACGAGCGCCTTCTGATCGGCCCCGCACGACGGAGCGGCCCATCACCGCGGGTGGTGGGCCGCTCCCCCGTTGGGTCCACGACCGAGCCGGTACGCCGGGTGGCTGTCTGACGCGCGCCCGTCAGCCCCGCTGGCGCGCGGCCAGCCATCCCCGCAGGGCGGGCAGGACGTGGTCGACCGTGAGGGGAGCGAGCCGGTCCGCCGTCACGGCCGCTGCTGTCACGTCGCCCGGATCGATCGGTACCCATGCGAGTTCGACGATCTCGGCGCGCGGCACAGCGACGACCCGTCGTTCGAGAACGTGGACGACGGAGTCGACGACGGCCCCGGGTTCGTTGGCCGCCGGCGCCCGCCAGTGACCGAGCACCTCGACGTCGCGGGGACCCAGGGCGAGCCCGACCTCCTCCTCGGCCTCCCGCAGTGCGGCGGCGAGCGGCGACTCCCCCGGCTCGAGCTTCCCGCCGACGAGCATGAACATCCGGGTGCCCCGCTTGCGCACGACGAGGAGTCGTCCGGCGTCGACGACGGCAACGCTCGCGGTGACGAAAACCGTTGTGGTGGAAGGCTTTTCAGACATGGAGCGGGCGACGAGAATCGAACTCGCGTAGTCAGTTTGGAAGACTGGGGCTCTACCATTGAGCTACGCCCGCACGCCCCGCAACCGACCGGCCGCAGCGCACGCGTTAGCCTAATGCCGGTCCTCTCGGCCCGGGAAATCGACTGCTCCCACCACGAGGGCAACGGGGTATGGCGCAGGTTGGTAGCGCGTCCGCTTTGGGAGCGGAAGGCCGCCGGTTCAAATCCGGCTACCCCGACGTGGTGACGGCGCTGGGTATCTGGCGAGGCGCGTGGCGCGAATCTCGCTGATGCTGCGGCCCGCGGCCCGGCCCTTGGCCTCGAAGCCGTCCGTCGGACGCCAGGCGGGCCGCTCCCCCACCACGATGTCGAAGCCCCCGTGGGCCCTCAGCTCGACCAGGGTGTGCGCGGCATACCGATCCTTGTCGGTCGCCACGAGGAGCTGGCCGCCGGGGACCAACCGATCGTGGACGAGAGCCAGGGTGTGGCTCGTCACGAAGCGGCGCTTGGCGTGCTTGGACTTGGGCCACGGGTCGGGGAAGAACAGGTGCACGGCCGTGAGGGACGACGACGCGATCCGACCAGCGAGCAGCTCGACGGCATCGCCGACCTGGACCCGCAGATTCGCGATGCCCGCCACCTCGGCGGCCACGAGCATCCGGGCGATCCCCGGCCGGTGCACGTCGACGGCGAGCAGGTCGTGGTCGGGGTGCGCCGCGGCGTACGCGATGGCAGCAGCCCCGTGACCGCAACCGACCTCGAGGACCAGCCGAGCCGAACGGCCAAACGTCGCAACGGGATCCAACGGACCATCGGGTATGGCACGAATCGGCAGGAGCCGGCTGAGGCGCTCCTCGCTGAGGGCCGAGACGCGGCCGTGCCGCCCGGCATACGACCTGACCCAAGCAGGTCGGTCGACACCGGCCTCGCTCATCCGTCCCAGGCGACGAGGACGACGGCCCGGTCGTCGCCGTCGCCCGAGCGGGCGGCCCGGCAGATGGCGGCCGGCAGCCCGCGGAAGTCGCTGGCGTTGCTCGCGGCCACCCCGAGCATCCGGTCAACGCCGTCGGCGAGGTCGTGGGAGCGGGTCTCGATGACACCGTCGGTGTAGAGCAGGAGCGCGTCACCGTGGCCGAGCTGGCCCTGGAACCGCTGGAACGTCGCCGCCTCCAGGACGCCGAGGAGGGGGCCGTGAGTGCCCTCCAGCATCGACCACCGGCCGGAGCCGGCGAGGAACTGGGCGGCCGGCGGGTGACCCGCGCAGCCGAGGTCGAACTCGCCGGTGACCAAGTCCACGGCGAGGTGAACACAGGTGGCAAAACCCTCGGGCCACTGCTGCCGCAGGAGGTACTTGTTGGCGGCAATGAGGAACTCGTCGGGCCGAACCGACCCCAACAGGCCGCCGAAGGCCCCGGACAGCAGCAGCGCCCGGGTGCCCGCATTGGTGCCCTTGCCACTCACGTCGACGACGACGATCTCCAGGTGCTTGCCGTCGACGGACAAGGTGGTGAGCATGAAGTCGCCGGAGAAGGAGTTGCCGTAGGCGGAGTTCAGGGCGGCCTCGGCGTACCATCCTCGCGGCAGAACGGGCAGCTCGCCGCCCTTGCGCAGCCGGTCACGCAGGTCGACGAACATCCGCTCACCCGCGACACCGGTGACGCCGAGTCGCTCCCGCGAGCGCGAGACCCAGAGCATGAACCCCATGACGACGAGCTGGGCGAGGATCGCGAGCCCCCAGGTCCGGATCGTCGACGAGCCACCGACACTGGTGGTGACCACCCAGACCAAGGCGTAGGCGTAGAAGGCGGCCGCCGGCAGCGGGCGGAGAAACAGGCCGGCGAGGACGACGAGCGGGCTGAGCAGCGCGATGGTGGGCAGCGCGTTCGGGTGCTGCATCTGGAGGACGCCCATGGCGGTCACCGCCGCGGCGAAGGCCACCACGGTGACCACGGTCAGATGGCCCCGGAAAGGACGCAGGACTCCGGCGAACCGCCGTCGACTTCGGCGAACGCTGTCCCGCCGACGACGACGGATGACAACGTTGAGCGGTGGAGGTGGAGGGGTCACAGGGGTTCGACCTAGGGGTGTGCTCGTCGGTCCCGCTCTGCTTGCGGCTCTGCCCAGATCCTAGTCCAGCGAGCAGGGGTGCACCCTCTCAACCTGCACAAACAGCCCGGTCAGGGACCTTCCCGGACACCCTGACCGGG
>JBDTBX010000066.1:0-8739 GCA_039923915.1 Nostocoides sp.
GGCCCGTAGTGGTAGAGGGCGATGACGGCGACGAGCATGATCAGCCCGCCGGCGAGGGAGTACAGCAGGAACTTCACCGCGGCATACTGCCGACGCGGCCCGCCGTAGGACCCGATGAGGAAGTAGACCGGGACGAGCATCGCCTCGAAGAAGACGTAGAAGAGGAAGACGTCGGTCGCTGCGAAGACGCCCACCATGAACGTCTCCAGGACGAGCAGCAGGGCGAAGTAGTACTTCTCCTTGGCACCCCCCTCGGGCGCGTCGTTCCACGCGGCGAGGATGCATACGGGGACGAGGACCAGCGACATGAGGATCAGCGTCAGCGCGATGCCGTCGACGCCAAGGGCGTAGGAGACCCCGAACTGGGGAATCCACTGGTGCTGCTCGGTGAGCTGGAACTGGTCGGTCGAGCCGGTGTGGAACTGCAGCGCCGCACCGATCGCGAGGACGAGGGTGAGCACCGAGAAGCCGAGGGCGACCTGCTTGGCGCGGGCGATCGGCCCGGGCAGCAACGCCACGATGAGCGCGCCGATGAGCGGCACCACACCGATCGTCGTCAGCCAGGGGAACGAGGAGGACATCAGCTCATCACCCACACCAGGCCGAGGATGGCGACGACGCCGGTGAGCATCGTCAGGGCGTAGGAGCGGGCGTAGCCGTTCTGGATGCGCCGCAGGCGTGAGGACGCACCGCCGATGAAGGCGGCCAGGCCGCTCACTCCACCGTCGACGACCGTGCTGTCGCCGTAGACGAGCGAACGCGTGAGGTGGATGCCTGGGCGCATGAACAGACCCTCGTTGAGCGCGTCCTGGTAGAGGTCGCGGCGGGCGGCCTGGGTGAGCAAGGAGCCCTTGGGTGCCACCAGCGGCACCTCATCGTGCCAGTAGCGCAGCCACGCCAGCGCGATGCCCGCGGCGACGACGACGAGGGTGATCACCATGAGGAGGTACCTACCGACGACGGGGTGCTCATCGGCGCCACCGCCGACGACGGGCTCCAGCCACTTGGGGAACATGTCGGTCGCGCCGAGGATCAGACCGAGGACACCGGAGCCGACCGCCAGCACCATCATGGGGATGGTCATGGTGAGCGGCGACTCGTGCGGGTGGACGTCGTCGTTCCAGCGCTTCTTGCCCTGGAAGGTCATGAAGAACAGGCGGGACATGTAGAAGGCGGTGATCCCCGCGCCGATGAGGGCGGCCAGGCCGAAGACCCAGGGGCGCCACCCGTCGCCGATGAACGCGGCCTCGATGATCTTGTCCTTGGACCAGAAGCCGGAAAAGGGCGGGACACCGAGAATGGCCAGCCAGCCGAGCCCGAAGGTCACCCAGGTGATCTTCATGACGCCGGAGAGGTTGCCGTAGCGGCGCATGTCGACCTGGTCGTTCATGCCGTGCATGACCGACCCGGCTCCGAGGAACATCCCGGCCTTGAAGAAGCCGTGGGTGAGAAGGTGCAGGATCGCGAAGGCGTAGCCGACCGGGCCGAGCCCGGCCGCGAGCATCATGTAGCCGATCTGGCTCATCGTCGAAGCGGCCAGCGCCTTCTTGATGTCGTCCTTGGCGCAGCCGACGATCGCCCCGAAGAGCAGGGTCACGGTACCGACGATGACCACGGCGAGCCGGGCGTTGGGCGCGTTGTCGAAGATGAAGCTGCTGCGGACGACCAGGTAGACCCCGGCCGTGACCATCGTCGCTGCGTGGATCAGGGCCGAGACCGGGGTCGGGCCGACCATGGCGTCACCGAGCCAGCTCTGGAGCGGGAACTGGGCCGACTTGCCGCAGGCGCCGAGTAGCAGGAGCAGCCCGATGGCGGTCAGCGTGGCGGTGCTCGCCTTCGGCGCACCCGCCGCGACCGAGGCGAAGTCGACCTTGCCGAACGTGGCGAACATGGCCATGATCGCGATCGAGAGTCCGACGTCGCCGACCCGGTTGACGACGAAGGCCTTGTTGCCGGCGGTGGCATAGCCCGGGTTGTGGTACCAGAACCCGATGAGCAGGTAGGAGGCCAGACCGACGCCCTCCCAGCCGACAAAGAGCAGCAGGTAGGAGTCGGCGAGGACGAGCAGGAGCATCGAGGCGATGAACAGGTTGAGGTAGGCGAAGAACCGCCGTTTGTCGGGGTCGTGGTCCATGTAGCCGAGGGAGTAGACGAGGATCAGCGACCCGACGAAGGTCACGAGCAGCACGAACGACAGCGACAACTGGTCGACGAGCAGCCCGGCGTCCAGGTTGAAGCCACCGGCGGGGATCCACGAGAAGAGGTGCTGGTGGAACGCGCGGTGCTCGGGGTCGTTGCCGAGCAGCTGGAAGAAGATCGCGGCCCCGATGACGAAGGACGCCCAGGACAGGCTGACCGCCAGGGCCGGCCCGAACTTGTCAGTCCGTCGCCCGCCCAGCAGCAGGATCGCGGCACCGAGCAGCGGCAGGGCCACGAGCAGCCACGCGACACCGGCAGCGCCCGTGGCGGGCAGCGGGCCCTCGGTGTGGGTGATCAAGGTGAGCAACGTTCGGCTCCTTCTAGAGCTTCAGCAGGTTGGCATCGTCGACGGACGCTGACCGGCGGGCACGGAAGATGGCCATGATGATCGCCAGGCCGACAACGACCTCGGCGGCCGCCACGACCATGACGAACAGGGCGATGGCCTGGCCGTCGAGGGAACCACGCATCCGAGCCACCGTGACGAAGACCAGGTTGGACGCGTTGAGCATCAGCTCGACACCCATGAAGACGATGATCGCGTTGCGACGGACGAGCACGGTGGCCCCGCCGATCGTGAACAGGATGATCGCCAGGTAGATGTAGTTCGCGAGGTTGCTCATCGGTCGTGGCCCTCCTCGATGTCGGTCTCGACCGTTTGCTCGGCCTCGACGTAGCGGGTCGGCACGGTGACCTGGTCGCGGGAGACGAGAACGCGCGAGGTGGACAGCTCGGCAGGGGTCCCGTCGGGCAGCAGAGCCGGGGTGTCGACGGCGTTGTGCCGGGCATAGACGCCGGGTGCCGGCAGGCCGGCGACGTTGACGCCCTCGCGGATCCGGCGCTCGGACCAGTCCCGCTGGCTCGGAGCGGCACCGAGCCGCTCCCGGTGGGCGAGCACCATGGCGCCGAGGGCGGCAGTGATGAGCAGGGCACTGGTGACCTCGAAGGCCCACACGTAGCGGCCGAAGATCAGGTTGGCCAGCGCGTTGACGTTGCCGACCGACTCGTTGGTCGAGGCGACCCCGGTCGAGCGCGGGAAGGTGACCTTGCCAACGACCCCGACGAGCAGGGCGAAGACACCGAGTGAGAGCACGAGGGCGGCCCACTTCTGGCCCTTGATCGTCTCCACGAGGCTGTCGGAGGAGTCGACGCCGACGAGCATGAGGACGAAGAGGAACAGCATCATGACCGCGCCCGTGTAGACGAAGATCTGGATGACGCCGAGGAACGGGGCGCCCTCACCGAGGTAGAACATGCCCAGCGAGATCATGACGACCGCCATGCCGATCGCCGCGTGCACCGCCTTCTTGGCGAACAACAGGCCGGCTGCCGCGAGGACCGACAGGGGTCCCATGACCCAGAAGAGCATCTGCTCTCCGCCGCTCATCGGCGCACCGCCTCGGTGGTCTCGTCGGTGGTCTGCTGGCCGTCCTCGACGGTGTCGATGCCCAGCACTGGGTTGTTTCCGGGTGCGGGCGACATGCCGTGCTGTGGCTGAGCGTGCTGCTCGACCACCCACTCCTGCTGGGCCGCGGTGGCGCCTGTCACCACGCCGAGGTAGTAGTCCTTCTGCTCGGTCCCCTCGACCATCGGGTGTGGCGGCGGCAGCATGCCGTCCTGAAGCGGCGCCAGCAGATGGTCCTTGGTGAAGATCAGGTCGGCGCGGTTGTCGTCGGCGAGCTCGTAGAAGTTGGTCATCGTCAGCGCCCGGGTCGGACAAGCCTCGATGCACATCGCGCAGAAGATGCAGCGCAGATAGTTGATCTGGTAGATCTTCCCGAACCGCTCACCCGGGGAGAACCGGCCGGTGCCGCCCTCCGCCAGCGGGGTGTCGTCGTTGTCGCCGCCCTCGACGAAGATCGCGTCGGCTGGGCAGGCCCACGCGCACAGCTCGCAGCCGATGCACTTCTCCAGCCCGTCGGGGTGCCGGTTGAGCTGGTGCCGCCCGTGGAACCGCTTCTGGGTGGGGCGCTTCTCCTCGGGGTACTCCTCGGTGCAGACCTTGCGGAACATCGTCGCGAAGGTGACACCGAAGCCGCCCACCGGGGCGAACAGGTCGGAGAAGAAGCCGCCCGGCTTCGGGTCCTCAGCCACGCTCGTCCTCCTTGCTCGTCGAACTGGTCAGGGTGGGGGCCGCGGCCGCGGGCACGCGCAGTCGCTGACCGGGCAATGGGGGAACCGGGAACCCACCGGCATACGGGTCGACCTCGTCGGGTCGGATACCGGCCGCGGCCGCCTTGGTCTCCTGGCGGCCCTCCCAGATCCACGTCGCCAGCAGGGCGGTGGCCGCGACGACGACGATCAGGGCGAGGGTCGACCACGGAATCTCGCGCCCCAGCACGTGCCACCTCGCGTCACCCAGCCAGCCGTTGTTGGCGCCGCGGATGAAGGCGACAAGGACCACCCAGCCGAGGGTGACCGGGATGAGGAACTTCCAGCCGAACCGCATGAACTGGTCATAGCGGGTGCGGGGCAGCGAGCCGCGCAGCCAGACGAAGAAGAACATGAACAGCCACAGCTTGGTGGTGAACCACAGGAGCGGCCAGTAGCCGTGGTTGAAGGACTCGACGAGGGACAACGGCCAGGGGGCCCGCCAGCCGCCGAGGAACATGGTGGTGGCCAGGGCGGCAACGGTGAACATGTTGACGTACTCACCGAGGAAGAACATGGCGAACTTGAGCGATGAGTACTCGGTGTGGAAGCCACCGGTCAGCTCGCCCTCACCCTCGGCGAGGTCGAAGGGCAGCCGGTTGGTCTCACCGACCATCGTGATGACGTAGATGAAGAAGGACAGGAACGCCGGGACGATGTGCCACAGCGACTTCTGCGCGTCGACGATGCCCGAGGTCGACATCGAGCCCGAGTAGAGGAACACGGCGACGAGCGAGAGACCCATGGCGATCTCGTAGGAGATCACCTGGGCGGTCGAGCGGAGCGCGCCGAGCAACGGGTAGGTCGACCCCGAGGACCAGCCGGCCAGGATGATGCCGTAGACACCCACACCTGCGACCGCCAGGACGAGGAGCACTGCCACGGGCAGGTCGGTGAGCTGCAGAGGGGTCGTATGCCCGAACATCCGGACCGAGGGACCGAGCGGGATGATCGCGAAGGAGACGAAGGCTGCCCCGCCGGCGATCATCGGGGCCGCCATGAAGACGACCTTGTCGGCGTTCTTGGGGGTGAGGTCCTCCTTGAGCGCCAGCTTGACCCCGTCGGCGAGGGTCTGGAGCAGGCCGAACGGGCCGGTGCGGTTCGGGCCGGGCCGTTGCTGCATCCGGCCGATGACCCGGCGTTCGAACCAGATGACGAGCAGTGTCGACAGCAGGAGGTAGACGAAGATGAGCAGCGCCTTGACGAGCGACAGCCACCACGGCGTGTCGCTGAAGTCGGCGGTCGGGTTGCCGTTGCCGGTGCCTCCGACCATCGGCACGTATGCCGCATGGGCTTGCAGGGTGCCGAGGGTGGGCAGGAGAGTCAGGGCGCTCATGCGGTGGTCCCCTTCGAGACGGTGACGACGCTGCCGGAGTCTGCGCCGAGCGACGCCCGGACGGCCGAACCCGCGGAGTTGGTCGGGAGCCAGACGACGTGGTCGACCATCTCGCTCACGACGACCGGCGCGGTGATCGAGCCCACGTCGGTGCCGACGGTCACCTCGTCACCGTCGGCGACCCCCAGGCGGGCGGCGGTCGCGGCCGACAGCCTGGCGACGGTGCGGTGGGCGGTCCCGGCGAGGAACTTCTCGCCGTCCTGCATCCGACCCTGGTCGAGCAGGTGCGCCCACGTGGCGAGGACGACCTGCTGGTCACCCGGGCTCGGCAGGTCGACCGGTGAAGCGGTCGGTGCGGCTACGCGTGCTCCGGTCCAGGCCCCGAGCTCGGCCATCTCGGCGCGGATCTCGCGCTCGGTGCGGGTGCCGAGGAACTCACCGATCTCGGCGCTCACCATGTCCAGGACGCGGTGGTCGCTGAGGTAGCCGGAGGCCAGGGCTGCGTCGAAGAGCCGGACCCGGCCCTCCCAGTCGACGAACTGACCGGCCTTCTCGGCGTGCGCCGCGACGGGCAGGACCACGTCGGCGACCTCGGTGACGGCGGAGGAACGGATCTCGAGGGACAGGACGAAGGCCTTGGCGAGCGCCTCGGCCGCGTCGGCCGAGCCGATGTCGGCGGGGTCGACGCCAGCGACGACGAGGGCGCCGAGCTCACCGGAGGCAGCAGCGGCCAGGATGCCGGCCGTGTCACGGCCGGGTTCGGCCGGGAGTCCTTCGACGCCCCACACGCCGCTCACCTGTGAGCGGGCCTCGGGGTCGGCGACCGGGCGTCCACCGGGCAGGAGCGAGCCGATCGCGCCGGCCTCCAGCGCGCCGCGCTCACCGGCCCGGCGCGGAACCCAAGCCAGCCGGGCGCCGGTCGAGGCGGCGAGGGCCGCTGCCGAGGACAGGGCCCCGGGGACCGTCGCGAGCCGCTCGCCGACGAGGACGACGGCGCCCTCGCCCTTGAGCGCCTCCGTCGCGGCCTTCATTGCGGTGGAGTCTGCCGAGCCGTCGGCAAGGGCATCGAGCACCTCGGCCTCGGTGCCGGGAGCGGCCGGGATGAAGGTGGCGCTCATCTTGTCGGTGCCGCGCGTGCGGACAGACGACACGGCATACACCGCGACCTTGTCCTTGCGGGCGGCCTTGCGCAGTCGCAGGAAGACGATCGGGCTCTCGTCCTCGGGCTCGAAGCCGACGAGGACGACCGTCTTGGCTGACTCGAGGTCGGCGTAGGTGACCGCGCCGCTGTCGGGCCCGGTGGCGACGACGTGGCTTGCGAGGAACACGGCCTCCTCCTCCGAGTGCGGTCGGGCGCGGAAGTCGATGTCGTTGGTACCCAAGACGATTCGAGCGAACTTGGCGTAGGCGTAGGCGTCCTCGGCGCTGACCCGGCCGCCGACCAGCACACCGGCCCTGGTGCCCTTGAGTCCGTCGGCCGCCGCGGCGAGCGCCTCGGGCCAGGAGGCGACGCGCAGTTGGCCGTCGTCTCCACGGACCATCGGGAACTCGATCCGGTCGCCGACCTGGGTGTACGTAAAGGCCCAACGGCCCTTGTCACAGTTCCAGAACTCGTTGACGACGGGGTCCTCGATGGCCATCCGGCGCAGGACCGTGCCTCGACGGTGGTCGGTGCGGATCGCGCAGCCGGAGGCGCAGTGCTCGCACACGCTGCTCGTGGACACCAGGTCGAACGGGCGGGAGCGGAAGCGGTAGGCCGAGCCCGTCAGCGCGCCGACCGGGCAGATCTGGACCGTGTTTCCGGAGAAGTAGGACTCGAACGGCTGGTCCTCGTAGATGCCGACCTGCTGGAGAACGCCCCGCTCAACGAGGGCGATGAACGGGTCACCAGCGATCTGGTCGGAGAAACGGGTGCACCGGGCGCACAGGACGCACCGGTCGCGGTCGAGCAGGATCTGGGAGGAGATGTTGATCGGCTTGGGGTAGGTCCGCTTGACGTCCTCGAACCGGCTGACTGCGCGACCGTTGCTCATCGACTGGTTCTGCAGCGGGCACTCCCCTCCCTTGTCGCAGACGGGGCAGTCGAGCGGGTGGTTGATGAGGAGCATCTCCATCACACCCTGCTGGGCCTTGTCGGCGCCGGGCGAACTGAACTGGGTCTTGACCTCCATCCCCGATGCGACGGTCATGGTGCACGACGGCTGCGGCTTCATCCGGCCGGGCGGACCCTGCATCTGGCGGGCCTGGCCCGGTTTGCCGTCAGGGCCGGGCGGCCCGGGCATGGCGACCTCGACGAGGCACTGGCGGCAGGCTCCCACCGGCTCCAGGCCGGGGTGGTCGCAGAACCGCGGGATGGCGATCCCCACCTGCTCGGCCGCCCGGATGATGAGCGTGCCCTTGGGGACGCTCACCCGGATCCCGTCGATGGTGAGGTTGACGTCGTCGGGCTTGGTGGGGACGCTCGCGTTGCCCCCGGAGGAGACGGCGTTGCCGCCCGCGCTGGGGCTCGTGGTGACAGTCATGCGGTCACGGACTCCTTGGCGAACAGGGTCGAGGCGTCGCGGTCGAAGGGACAGCCACCGTGGGCGAGGTGGGCGAGGTACTCCTCGCGGAAGTACTGGATGCTGCTCGTGACCGGGCTCGTCGCGCCGTCACCAAGGGCGCAGAAGGCCCGCCCGAGGATGTTGTCGCAGATGTCGAGCAGCTTGTCGAGGTCCTCCTCGCTGCCCTGGCCGAGCTCGAGCCGGCCGAGGATCTGCTTGAGCCAGAAGGTGCCCTCACGACACGGGGTGCACTTGCCGCACGACTCGTGCATGTAGAAGTCGGTCCAGCGGTCGACGGCGCGCACGACACACGTCGTGTCGTCGAAGATCTGCAGCGCGCGGGTACCGAGCATCGAGCCGGCAGCGCCGACGGATTCGAAGTCGAGCGGCACGTCGAGGTGGGCGTCGGTGAACAGCGGCGTCGACGACCCGCCCGGCGTCCAGAACTTGAGCTTGGCGCGGGGGTCGCGCATGCCGCCCGCCATGTCGAGCAGCTCGCGCAGGGTGATG
>JBDTBX010000067.1:0-6080 GCA_039923915.1 Nostocoides sp.
CGACGAGCCCGACCAGGAGCAGGATCGCCACCGTGAGGGCGCCGACCCGGAGGACGGCGAACCGGCGTCGCCGCGCCAGCACCGGCCCGCTGGCGCGGGACACCAGCCCCTGGTCGACGGACCTCTCGTGAGCGTCCAGCGACGCCCGGATCTGCTCGAGGAGCTCGCTATCGGTCAGCGGGGGGGTCATCGCGGAGCCTCCTCTTCCTGGTCTGCGAGCTGTCGGCGCAGGGACTCGAGTCCGCGCGCGGCGTTGGAGCGCACCGTCGGTTCGCCGACCCCGAGGACGTCGGCGATCTCCTTGGCCTTCATCCCCAGGTAGACCCGCAGGACAAGCGTTGCGCGTTGCTGCTTGGGCAGGGTGGCAAGCAGACGCCACACCGCGTCGTCGGCGGCCAGTCCCTCCGTCCGATCCGGAGCCGCGGGTTCGGTGTCACCCAGAGTTTGGGTCTGCACGCGGCAGGCGGCAGCGCGCCGATCGGAGAGATGGGCGTTGAGCAGGATCGTGCGCAGGTAGGCCGTCGGTGCGTCCATCTCGACGATCCTTCGGCGGTGGGTGTAGGCCCGAAGAAACGTGGTCTGGACGAGGTCTTCGGCGTCCTGGGCGTTGCCGGTCAGCAGGTACGCCAATCGGGCCAGGCCCTCGGCCTTGGCCTTGACGAGTTGCTCGAACGCATCCCCCACATCTCTATAGAACGCCGGATCCGGCCAAACCGATGCACGACGTGTTCACCGATCAGCGGCCAAGGACCGGGCTCACTCGTCGTAGGGCCCGGAACCTAACGACCCTCCGCGGCCTTCTCCTCGGCCTTGATCCGGGCCCACTGCTCCTCGACCTCGGCGGGTGTCGAGGCGTCGCCGTCGGCGAAGACGTGCGGGTGGCGACGAACCAGCTTGTCGACGAGGTGGCCGGCGACGTCATCGATGTCGAACGGCTGCGTCGGGTGCTCCTGGGCGACCCGGGCATGGAAGGCCACCTGGAGCAGGACGTCGCCGAGTTCTTCGGCCATGTGCCCTTGGTCGCCGGAGCGGACGGCCTCCTCGTACTCGCCGGCTTCCTCGTGGAGGTACGGCAGCAGGGACTCGTGGGTCTGCTCGGCGTCCCATGGGCAGCCCCCCGGTGAGCGGAGCCGGTCCATCACGGCGACGACGTCGAGCAGGCGCGCGCCGGGGACGTCCCACGACCCCACGAGCACCTCGACCTCGGG
The DNA here is from genome assembly GCA_039923915.1 of Nostocoides sp. GTDB lineage: Bacteria > Actinomycetota > Actinomycetes > Actinomycetales > Dermatophilaceae > Nostocoides. The sequence goes on from JBDTBX010000067.1 coordinate 1,209, forward strand.
CGGATCAGCCACCCGGGACACCTCGTTGGCGATGGCATCGGTCAGTCCGGGGTCACCGTCGGCCGACCCCAACCAGACCACTTCGGAACCGGCGGCCGCAGCGACCAGGAGGCGCGCGGCATACGGAGCGGAGGTTTCGGGGTCCATCGGCGTGACCCGGATGCCGCTCTCGGTCACGGCCACGACGAGCGGTTCGTCCTCGGCCGCGGCGTGGACGACGGCGGCTGCCTCCAGGACCGCCCACGCGTCCCTGGTCAGGAGCCCGGGTGCGACGCGCGGTGACGTCACGAGCACCGTGAGCCGCCCGCGCTCGCCGGTCACGTGCCGGACGTGCTGATCCAGGGTCCGGGCACGGCGACGAGCTTGGCGTTGGCGGCATCAAAGGTGCCGTAGCGAGGGTTGACCGAGACCTTGAGGGCCCGGATCCGCTTGAGGACCTCGGTGATGTTGCTCTGGTCGAGCGACCGCAGGGCGTTGTTGGCCTGCACCATCTCGATGGTGGCCGGATTGGGTTCCTGGATCGCGGTCAGCTGACTGCGGGCGGCGTCGCTCGACTGAGGGTGCCCGGTCTCGGCCGCGAACGCGATGATCGTCGGCGCGTAGATCAGCAGCCCGACGGCGTTGGCCGTGGTGAGCGCAGACCCGCCCGAGGCGACGTCCGGAGGGAACTGCTTGTTGATCTGCTGCGCGCCGGTGGCCGCGTCGGACGCCGATATCCGGTTGCCGTCGACGACGGCCGCCGTGTCGTTGGTGCCACACCCGGTCAGCGCGAGAACGCCGCCGAGGGCGACAGCGGCGATCGTGCCGCGAACCCGTCCGGTCACGAGAGGTCCCTTCATCTGGGTGGAGCTGGTCAACAGGTGCTGCGCGTGCGAACTCAGTGTCTCGTCGCCATGGTCGCAGCAGCGGCGATGTCGTCGAGGAGAACGGCCCGGAGGAGGTCTCCGGCCCACCCCAGCACGGCGGTGTCACGCAGCGGCCGACCGCCCACAGGAGCGGTCACCGGCTTCGGTACCAAGATCGTACGGACTTGATCCTTGACGAGCGACTTCGGGTACAGGCGTTGGAGGCGCAGCACCTGGGACTCACGCAGCCCGACCGGGCCGAACCGGACGTGCGCACCCTGGACCGAGATGTCGCCGACCCCCGCGGCGCGGGCGACGGTCCGCAGCCGGGCCACCTCGATCAGGTTCCTGGCCGGCTCGGGCATCGCCCCGTAGCGGTCGACCAGCTCGGCCTCGATGTCGGCAAGGGCTGTTTCATCGGTGACGCTGGCGAGCTTCCGGTAGGCCTCGAGCCGCAGCCGCTCGCCCGGGACGTAGTCGTGCGGGAGGTGGGCGTCGACGGGCAGGTCGATCTTGATCTCGACCGGATCGGTGTTCGTCTCGCCCCGGAACGACGCGACCGCCTCGCCGACGAGGCGCACATAGAGGTCGAAGCCGACGCCGGCGATGTGCCCGGACTGCTCGCCGCCGAGCAGGTTGCCGGCACCGCGGATCTCCAGGTCCTTCATCGCGACCTGGATGCCGGAGCCGAGATCGGTGTGGCTGGCGATCGTCTGCAGCCGGTCGTGCGCCGTCTCGGTCATCGGCTTCTCGGGCGGGTAGAGGAAGTAGGAGTAGGCGCGCTCGCGCCCACGCCCGACCCGGCCGCGGAGCTGGTGGAGCTGGGACAGCCCGAGGACGTCGGCGCGCTCGACGATGAGGGTGTTGGCGTTGGAGATGTCCAGGCCGGTCTCGACGATCGTCGTGCAGACGAGCACGTCGAACTTGCGGTCCCAGAAGTCGAGCACGACCTGCTCGAGCCGGTGCTCGCCCATCTGGCCGTGCGCCGTGGCAACCCGCGCCTCGGGGACGAGCTCCCGGATCCGGCTCGCGGACTTCTCGATGGAACTTACCTTGTTGTGGACGAAGAAGACCTGGCCCTCGCGGAGCAGCTCGCGCCGGATCGCCGCGGTGATCTGCTTCTCGTCATAGGCGCCGACATAGGTGAGGACGGGGTGCCGCTCCTCCGGCGGAGTGGCAAGGGTCGACATCTCCCGTATGCCGGTCACGGCCATCTCCAGGGTGCGAGGGATCGGCGTCGCGGACATCGCGAGGACGTCGACGGCGGTGCGCATCGCCTTGAGCTGCTCCTTGTGCTCGACGCCGAAGCGCTGCTCCTCGTCGACCACGACCAGCCCGAGGTCCTTGAACCGGATCTCGCTGCCGAGGAGGCGGTGGGTGCCGATGACGAGGTCCACAGTGCCGTCGGCGAGGCCTGCGACGACGGCCTTGGCCTCTTTGTCGGACTGGAACCGGGACAGCGCCTTGACAACGACCGGGAACTGGGCGTAGCGCTCGGTGAAGGTCTGCATGTGCTGCTGGACGAGGAGGGTCGTCGGCACGAGGACCGCAGCTTGCTTGCCGTCCTGGATCGCCTTGAACGCCGCCCGCACCGCGATCTCGGTCTTGCCGTAGCCGACGTCACCGCAGACGAGGCGGTCCATCGGCACCGGCCGCTCCATGTCGGCCTTGACCTCCTCGATGCTCGACAGCTGGTCGGGTGTCTCGACGTAGGCGACCGCGTCCTCGAGCTCGCGCTGCCAGGGGGTGTCCGTGCTGAACGCGAAGCCGGCCGTCGCCATCCGCGCGCTGTAGAGCCGGATCAGCTCAGCGGCGATCTGCTTGACGTACCGACGCGCGCTGGTCTTGGTCTTGTGCCAGTCCGAACCGCCCATCTTGTTGAGCGTGGGCTGCTCGCCGCCGACGTAGCGGGTGACCTGGTCGAGCTGGTCGGTGGGGACGTAGAGCCGGTCGCCGGGCTGGCCGCGCTTGGACGCGGCGTACTCGATCACCAGGTACTCGCGGGTCGCACCGGCCACCGTCCGCTGGACCATCTCGACGAACCTGCCGACTCCGTGCTGCTCATGGACGACGAAGTCTCCGGTGCGGAGCTGGAGCGGGTCGACCTGGTTGCGCCTCCGGGAGGGCATCCTGCGCATGTCCTTGGTCGACGTGCCCTGACCCGGAGTCCCGGTGAGGTCGGTCTCGGTGATGACGACGAGTTTGCTTGCGGGACAGAGGAATCCGCGGCCGAGAGCACCGGTGGTCACGACGGCGACCCCTGGTTGCAACTCGAGCCGGTCCCCGGCGAGCCGGGCACCGACCTCGTGCTCGCCGAGCACCTCGACGGTTCGCTTGGCCGAGCCGGCGGCGTCCGAGACCACGACGACCTGCCACCCCTCGTGCAGCCACCCGCGGAAGTCGGCCACGACGGCCTCGACATCGCCGCGGTAGGCCTCGGTCGCGAGGGTCCCGGTGACCAGCGCGTCGTCGCTCGTCTCGGCGTCCACGTCGAAGGGGGTGAGGTCCCACCACGGCAGTCCGAGTTCACCTGCGCGGGAGCGCAGTTCGGCCAGGCCCCAGTACGAGGACGTGCCGAGCAGGGTCTGCAGGTCGATCGGCACCGAGTTGCCCGCGGCCGCGTTGGCCCAGCCGGCCTCGAGGAACTCCTGGCTCGTCGCCACGAGGTCGTGGGCTCGAGTGCGGACCCGCTCGGGGTCCATGAGAACCACCGCTGTGTCGACAGCGAGGGTGTCCAGCACGGTCTCCATACCGTCGACGAGCGCCGGGCCGAGCGACTCCATGCCCTCCGCCCCGATGCCCTCGGCGATCTTGGCCAGGACGTCGGCCGCGCCGGGCAGCTGCTCGACAAGGGCTCGCGCCCGCTGCCGGACGGTGTCGGTGAGCAGCAGCTCGCGACAGGGCGGCGCCCACAAGCCGTGCTCGGCGACCTCGAGGCTGCGCTGGTCGGCGACCTTGAACCAGCGGATCTCCTCGACGGTGTCGCCGAAGAATTCCACCCGCAACGGGTGGTCGTCGGTCGGCGGGAAGACGTCCAGGATGCCGCCACGGACGGCGAACTCGCCACGCCGCTCGACGAGGTCGGTGCGGGAGTAGGCCGCTGCCGCCAGCGCCTCGACGACGTCCCCGAGCGGCCGCTCGTCGCCCGGCCTGAGCGCGACGGGGACGAGGTCCCCGAGGCCCTTGGCGATCGGCTGGAGAACCGCGCGGACCGGGGCCACGACGATGTCCAGGGGTCCGTACGTCGCGTCGCCGGCATCCGGGTGCGCGAGGCGTCGGAGGACGGCGAGCCGCTTGCCGACGGTGTCGGAGCGCGGCGAGAGTCGTTCGTGCGGAAGGGTTTCCCACGACGGGAAGAGCGCGACCCGGTCGACGGGATGGAGATCGGCGAGGGCCGCGACGAGGTCCTCGGCCTCCCGACTGGTCGCCGTGACGACGAGCAGCGACCGCGCCGATCCGCCGGCGCCTGAGGCGGTCAGGGCGGCGGTGAGCAGCGACCGCGCGCCGGGTGCCACGGAGATGTCGGCGGAGGCAGGCGCATCCGTCCGCAGTTCGCGAAGGAGAGCAGCGACGGCGGGGTCGGCCGCGAAGGCGTCAAGGAGGGGGTCGAGGCGGGGCATCGTGTCCATCATCGGTCAGGGCGGGGAGTGGTACCGCTGCTGGGTGGCGAGCAGCCCCTGCGCGACGAGCATCTCGACCGCGTCGGCGGCGTCGCCGACGAGGAGCGGCAGGTCCTTGCGCTCGGTCGAGGAGAAGTCGCGCAGCACGAAGTCGGCCGGGTCCATCCGGCCCGGCGGCCGCCCGATACCGACCCGCACCCGCAGGTAGTCCCTGGTGCCGAGCGAGGCGCTGATCGAGCGCAGCCCGTTGTGACCACCCTCGCCCCCACCCTTCTTCAGCCGCACGGTACCCGCGTCGATGTCGAGCTCGTCGTGGACCACGACCAGCTGGTCAGGCATCGCCGAGTAGAACTTCAGCAGCGCCGACACCGAACCGCCGGACTCGTTCATGTAGCTGTTGGGGACCG
>JBDTBX010000068.1:0-9035 GCA_039923915.1 Nostocoides sp.
GAGAGCAGGTAGCGCAGGGTGAGGGCGAGCGGCGGGTGGCCGCGGCGGGTGCGCCAGCCGCTCACGGGCGGCTCCATGTTCACGTATGCCGTGGACGGCTCGATCCGGTAGAGGAACCAGTTGAGCCGAGCACCGTCGACCGGCCGGTCGAGTGGGCCCACGCTCACGCCGACCGGGCTTCCGAGGCCCTTCATCGCCTCGGTGGTGAGGACCCGCAGGACCTCGTCCACTCCGGCGATGACGGGTGGACCGGGCGAGAAGAGGCTCACCAGCCACCTCCCCGCCGGGCCGTGAGCCCGGCCTCGACGACCCGAAGGCCGGCGAACGGGTCCGATTGTGCCGCAGGCGAATCCACGTGCACCTCGATCCGCCCGATGACAACGGGCGGAACAGGCTCGGGAGCCGGAGCGCGGTCCGATGCCGGGGCAGCCGGCGCATCGACACGAACGGTTGGCGGCACGGGGACGGCCTCGCGGGCCAGCACTGGAGCAGACTGCTCGGGGCCCGGGGCGAGGTCACCTCCGGTCACCTCCCGGCCATCCGCACGATCGGGATCAGATCGCTTGCCGACGGTCAGGGAGTTCGCTGAGGCGACCATGCCCCTTTCCGGGAACACAGCCTCCCCCGGCCGGGCTGCCAGGGCGTCGCCCGAGTCGTCGACCGCCGTGCCGCCCGTGGTCCACTCGCCGAGCGAGGACCCCCGAGACCTTTCCCCGCCAGGCGCCTCGAGGTCCTGCCGGTGGGGAGGGAGGACCTGACTTGGGGTCAATTCGTTGACGGCGATTCGCGGGGTCTGGTCCGACCGGACCCGGCCCGCTGCTGACGTCGGCGGAGCGGGCTCGGGCGTGCGACTTCGGGAGACTCGTTTTCGGGGGTGGGCGGCGGGGGCTGGCGCGGACGGGGATCCGGAGTCACCGGCGTACCCGATCGGCACGCGCACCGGCGAGCTCGTCGCGCGGGCGAGGACCCTCGACAGGCCACCGGCCGGCGGGCCCGCACCCGCTGTGACGATCCGGACCGGTCCCATTAGGCCACCCCCGAGACCAGGGCTGCGAGCCGCTGACGACGCGGGTCTGGGAGAGACTCGATGGTCGGCAGGTCCCACCCGTACGTCGAGGCGAGCAGGTGCACCTCGCGGTCGAACTCGGCACACACGCGGGCCAGCGCGCGCAGCACGAAGGACACGACATCGACCTCGACGGCGACCGGTTCGCCACACTCGGCACACGCCGAGTGCAGGGGCCCGGCGAGCGACTGCTCGGCCCGGTCCAGATCGGCCAGGGTCGCGGCTCCGTCGGAAGCCCCTAGCCGGCAGCGATCGAGGAGCACCGTGGCGTCCCCTCCGGCAGCCAGCAGGTCGGCATACGTGGGCTCGCGCAGCCCGCTTCCCACGCCGGTCCGGAGCGAGGCCCACGGGTGCCGGCCGACCGACGCGGTGGTGAGGGACAGCGTGGTCCGGGCACCGCAGGCAGCGCACGATGCAGTCACGTCGAGCGGAACACCACCGACCTCCTCGTATGCAGCGAGGAGACCTCGGTCGGCCGCCCCGAGTGGCAGGTCGGCCGGGTCGCTGACGCCGTAACGCTCCAGCTGCTCCTCGTCCGGGCGTGACCGCAGCACGGCGACCGCCTGGCTCAGCAGGTCGGTGCCGTCCTCGAAGGCCGCCGCCAGCCGAGCCAGCGGAGAGGCCGTGCGCCGGGAGTCCACCTCACACGGCTTGCTCGGTCGGCTCGGTGACGTCGGTGTCCCGCTCCCAGCCCTCGAGCTCGAGCTTGATGCTCATGATGGCGACCGCGGCCGAGGCGGCGTCCAGGGCAGGCAGGGCTTGATACTCCGAGACCCAGCAGCGGAACAGCTTGTAGCTGATCACCTTCTGGCCGGCCTCGTTGAAGACGTCGACGATGAGGTCCTTGCGGAAGTCCTTCAGCGAGATCCCGGGCTGCTCGAGGCTGCTCACCTTGTTGGCCCAGGCCTCGAAGGCGACGTCGTGGGTGACGCCGCGCTCGAGGGTGACCGCGTCGTACGTCGTCAGTCCGGGACTCTTGCGGACGTGGCTCGGGTCGCCACCGACCCGGTGCGTGACCGGTGCGGTGCTCCGCTTGAGCGGGGACATCTTGGCGAGCCCGGCGACATAGACGCCGTCCCACTTCACCCGGAACATGTGGGTCTTGTAGGGGTCGAACCGTGTCGGGTTCACCGTGAACTCGGCCATGTCACTCTCCCGCCTGGCTGATCTGGGTGATGGTGATGACGACGAACTCGGCCGGCTTGAGCGGTGCGAAGCCGACGACGACGTTCACCCGCCCGGAGTCGATCTCGGTCTGTGGGTTGACCGTGGAGTCGCAGATGACGAAGAAGCTGTCTGACTCGGCTCGCTTCTCGGACCGCTGGAAGGCGCCCTGCTGGAACAGGCCGCGCATGAATCCGCCCACGGCGAGCCGTAGTTGGGCCCAGAGGTCGGGGTCGTTGGGCTCGAAGACGGCGAACTGCGTCCCGAGATAGAGACTCGCCGAGAGGTAGTCGGTGAGCCGCCGGATCGGGACGTACGTGGAGTCGCTCTGGAGGACGTCGCTGCCCGCGAGGGTTCGCGCGCCCCAGACGACCATGCCCGCCCCGGGGAAGGTCCGCAGCACGTTGAGGCCGAGCGGGTTGAGCTCACCGGAGACCTCGTCGTTCGTCGGCGCCGTGAGACCCAGAGCCCCCGCAACCCCGGCGTCGAGACCGGCCGGCGCCTTCCACACGCCACGGGAGGAGTCGGTGCGGGCCATGATGCCGGCGACGGCACCGCCGGCACCGAATCCGTCGGGTGTCGAGTCGGCGGTGACCAGCCTCGGCCAGTAGATGGCACCGTGAGCACCCTGGGCCCGCAACAGGTTCGCGGCCGTCTTGAGCTGACCGGGGTTGAGCCCGGCCGCCGGGTCGACGACGAGGAACGCGTTCTGCCGCCGGCAGTAGTCGAGGGCGGTGTTGACCGGGGTCGCGTCGCTCGACGTCACTCCGGCCAGCACGAGCAGGTTGAACCGCGGGAAGTCCAGGATGTCGAGCGCCAGCATCCCCTGTCCAGCACTCGCCGACACGATGTCCGAGGCGCTGGGCGTGGACCCGTCGGCACCGCCGGTCATCCCGGCCGGCGCGGCCACTGCCGGCCGGTAGGGCGCCGACCCGGCCACCTCGACGCCACCGCGGGCCACGCCGAGACCGAAGTCCTCCGAGGCGTCGCTGAGGCCGATCAACCCGACGACGACCGCACTGTCCAGCCCGGTCGTCTTGCTCGTGAGGACGAACTTGCCGCCGGCGATGTTGGCCGTCACCGGCCAGATCGAGGTCGCCGCGTTGATCTCGGCCTTGACGTCGTTCACCGTGTGGGCGACGGGCGGGTTCTCGGTCGGGAAGAGGACGTAGTCGGCGGCCGACCCCTGGTCGACGGACAGCCGGATCGCCTTGCCGCTCACGGTGAGGCTCGTGGCCCCCGTCAGCGCCACACTGCCGGTCGAGGCGCCGGCGCCGGGGGCTGGGGCGGCCACACCGGTCACGTCGGCGGTGACCAGCGTGCTCGCGGCGAGCACCGTCTCGACATAGCGCACGCTGCTCGGGGACATGGACAACTCGGCCCAGGTCTCCTGCGCGACGATGCTCGCCGGGCCGCCTCCGACGCCGGGAGTCCATTCGGCGACGACGAGGGTGAACCGGTCGTCGGGGAACTGCGTTGCCGCCCTGACCTCGACGAACAACCCGGTCTGCACCCCGGACCCGCCGCCGGTCCCGTTGGCCCAGCCACCGCGGGATCTCGCGGTGAGGGTCAGGAGCAGACCGTTCACGGCGGGCAGCGGCAGGGTCCCCTGCGCGGCGCCACCGCCGAGGGCGCGGACGATGATCGCCTGGCTGCCCCCGTTGGCGAAGAACAGGCCGACCGAGTGGCCCATCGGATGGGTGGTGTCCATGACGTCGCCGAAGGTCCGCACGTAGTCGGCAAAACTGGACAGTCGAGTGGGTGTGTCGCCGGGTCCCTTGCGCGCCGCCCCGACGAACGCGGTCACGGACGTCGACACCCCGGTGATGACGTGCGACCCCGACTTCTGCTCGACGATGTAGACGCCGGGATAGGTGGTTTGTACGGGCACGGGAGCCTCCACGGGTGGTGCGCGGCACGGGTGTGCCGGTGAGGGGAGTGTCCGCGCCCGGCGTCACCGAGTTGTCCGCCTCGCGTCCCGCATGCGTCGCCGCGACAGTCGTCTGCCGTCCCCCCGGCGTCGCCGTTTCGTCCCACCCCGACTGATCAACACCCCGTGCACCCGTCAACACAGTGACCCCAAGTCAAGCCCTCCCGGCGACCGAGGGGCTGGCGTCAGGCGTTCAGGGCACTGCGCCGCCAGCCGAGGGACACGACGTGGGCGCCATCGGTGAGCATCGACTCCAGCCGGGCACTGGGTCGCAGCCGCATCTCGGTCCACAGCAGGTCGCGGAAGTGGGTGTAGTGCCGCAGCGCCTCGGAGGCGTTGCCCTCGGCGAGGTGCGCCGCGATGACGATCCGGTGGGCGCTCTCCCGCAGTGGCTCGAGACCCGCCGCCGCCAGCGCCGCCACGAGGGCGCTTCCGGGTCGACCGGCGTCCAGATCGTTGCGCGCCAACGCCTCCAAGGTGTGCAGTCGGACCTGCCGGAGCGACTCCCGAGGGGCATCGAGCCACGGTTCGGACCACTGCGGCAGGAGGTCGCCCTCGAGGAGCCGGACCGCGCGGGCGCTCACGAGCGGTGCGGCCTGGTTGGCGGCGTCGGCCAACCGGTGGATCTCCGTCAGGTCGACGTCGACAGCCGGAACCAGCGAGATCTGACGGCCGTCGCTGTCGAGCAGGTCGGGCACGTCGCGGTTGAGTCGCCACAGGGCGCGGCGCAGCATCGCCCCCGCCTCGCGATCGCTCCGCTCCGGCCACAGACCGGCGGCGAGGACCTGACGGGCGCACGGGCGGTCCTCGACGACCAGCCGGGCGACGAGATACTCGCTGCCGATCGGCAGGGCGACGTGTCGGCCGTCGGCGAGGACGCGGAACTGGTGGAGGACCTCGACACGCAGGGTGGGAGGAGCACCGGACGGAGTGCCTTCTTGCACGGGTGACCTCCAATGAGGACGGTCGATCGGGCCCGACGCCATGGTCATCCGCTGCCCCACCGATGACCGTGAGCGCTACCAGGTCGAGCTCCCCCGAGGCTAACGCCGGAGCCGGTCACCTGTCCGAGGTTCGCCCGGATTGTGACTCCTCGGACGACCCTGCGCCGAGGCCGGACGCAAAGACACCCCGCGTACCTGGAAGAGCCCACCTGCCCTTGCTGCATTCCTGCCCTGGGGGAGTTCAGTGGGGTACCACCACACGGGGTGCCGAGGATCATCATAGGTGACGGATCGGATCGGTCCCGGCGTCCGGCCGTCGCTCCACCAGCACCCGAGGCCGGGTCGAGGGGCGATTTCATCGGGGCGTGCGACTCGGGTAGCCTCCTCCGTTGGAGGATTCGCATAGTGGCCTAGTGCGCACGCTTGGAAAGCGTGTTGAGTGAAAGCTCTCAGGGGTTCAAATCCCCTATCCTCCGCTGGTTGCAGGATGGGTGCCATGGAATGACGGCACGTATGCCGCGGCGTCCCAGCGCGTAGTGACCGATCCGCGGGGCCTTCTGGTCCGAGGCGGCGAAGGCGATCGACCGGTCCACCCCGCGGACCCAGGTGCTCGACGACTCGAACCCGCCGTTCTACCACTGGTTCCGCGGCGGCCGGCCGCCCCGTCCTGCGGCCCGCGCCCTAGCCTGTTCGGGTGAGCGGAGTCGTCGAGGGGTTCGCGACGATCGGGCTGGTCATCGCCCTCGGAGCGGCCCTGGCCCACGCAGGCTTCCTGGGCGTGACCGAGCAGCACCTCCTCTCCCGGCTCGCGTTCTTCGTCGGCAGCCCGGCGCTCCTGCTCGACACGATCAGCCACGCGCCGACCCACGACGTCATCTCCCGCAACCTGCTCGCCTCGGCGGCCTCGGCCGTCGCGGTGGCCGCCGTCTACGTCCTCGGGGCGCGGCTCGTCTGGCACCGGTCGCCCGGCGACACCGCGATCGGCGCGCTCTCCAGCGGTTATGTCAACGCCGGCAACCTCGGCCTCCCGATCGCGGCATACGTCCTGGGCAGCGTCTCGTATGCCGCGCCGACCCTCCTTCTCCAGCTGCTCGTCCTCCAACCGGCTGCCCTCGCCGTCCTGGACGCCGACCGGACCGGGCGCCGCCCGTCGGCCCGGCGCCTGCTCCGTTCACCGCTGACCAACCCGCTCACCCTCGGTGCCCTCGCCGGCCTGGCACTCTCGCTGACCGGCACGACCCTGCCCACCGTGCTGGCCAACCCGATCTCGATGGTGGCCGGCCTCGCGGTGCCGGCGATGCTCATCGCCTACGGGGTGGCTCTGCGCCTCGGTCCTGGCCTCGGCGGCGAGGTGCCGAGAGCTGAGCTGGCGACGACGACCGTCCTCAAGGCGTTCGGCCAACCGGCGATCGCGTATGCCGTGGCGCGCCTGATCGGCGTCTCGGGGCATGCGCTGCTGGCCATCGTCGTCATGGCTGCGCTCCCCACCGCCCAGAACATCTTCATCCACGCCAACCGCTACGGCCGGGCGACCACCCTTGCGCGCGACACGATCCTGCTGACGACGATGCTGTCGGTCCCGGTCATCCTGGCCATTGCCTTCCTCCTTCGCTGACCGGAGTCAGCGGCATACGGGCTTAGATGGTGGGGTGATCTCCGTCGACCTGGCCCGCCAGCTGCTCGGAGCCGGCGTGCTCTGGCAGCCCGAGCCCGGCGACCGGTTCGTCATCGACAAGGAGGGGCTGACCGGTGAGGTGTTCTGGGTCAGCGACCTGACCATCGAGCTGCACCACTGGGGTGACACCTCGGTGCTCGGCTTCAACGGGACGACCGAGTGGGCGCTGGACTCGGTCGACCTCGACCAGGCGCTCTGGCTGCCCCGGGAGGACCAGCTGCGCGAGTTGCTCGGTGACCGACTCGACACTCTCCGCCGAGACGACGTCGGCTGGCGTGTGCGGCTCACCAGCGGCGCGGAGACGACCGACACAGATGTCGAAAACACGTATGCGCGAGCCCTGTTGGCTGCCGTCACGCCCTGACCGCCGGCGGCCCGAGCGGTTCAGCCCGGCAGCTCGCCGAGATCCTCCTCCTCGGCGGCAGCCTCGGACTTGACCCGCTCAATGTTGGCCAGCACCAAGGGACGACGCAGGCGCAGGGTGTAGGCGAGCCAGTACACGAGGAGCGAGAAGACGAAGATGACGGGGATCGACGACCCGAAGTGGAGCACGCCCCGCCCGCCGCCGTAGTCGCCGAGCCACGAGGCCAGCGCCAGCCCACCGAGCCACGGGAGGTACCACGAACCGGCCCGCCAGTCCATGTCGACCGACCGGCCGTGGTAGCGGTGCAGGAGCATCATCAAGCCGAGCATGACGGCACCCAGCAGCACCGCGAGGAACAGCTTGTAGTCGGTCTCCCAGCCGGTCCAGTACACGATCATGTTGGACGACCAGAAGGCGAGGATCGGGATCAGGTGCCCGCCGGGGAGACGGAACGGCCGCTCCTGCTCGGGAATCTCCTTGCGCAGGGACACCAGCACGAGCGGGCCGGACCCGAAGGACAGGACCGTCGCCGAGGTGATGAACCCGACCAGCTGCTGCCAGCTGGGGAACGGCAGGAACAGGATCAGGCCCACGATGAAGGCCAGGATGAGGCTGACGATCGGTGCGCCGCTGCGGGTCGTCTTGGCCAGCCCCTCGGGGGCGTTGCCGTTGCGAGCCATCGCATAGGAGATCCGCGAGGTGACCGTCGTGTAGATCAGGCCGGTGTCGGACGGGGAGACGATCGCGTCGATGTAGAGGAGTACGGCGAGCCAGCCAAGCCCGAGGATGCTGGCCAGGGCTGCCAGCGGACCGAAGTCGTTGGTGAAGGACAGCTTTGCCCACCCGCCGGAGAAGTCCGAGGGCCGCAGGGCGCCGATGAACGCGACCTGCAGGCCGATGTAGATGACGATCGTCAGTACGACCGATCCGATGACGGCCAGCGGCACGTTGCGTCGCGGGTTGTCGGTCTCCCCGGCCAGCTCGATGCCCTGTCGGAAACCGAGGTAGGAGAACACGATTCCCGAGGTGGCGATCGCCGTGAAGACGCCGTGCCAGCCAGTGGGCGTGAACCCCTTGCTGGTGAAGTTCGCGGCGTGGAAGGAGGTGAAGAGGAACGCGAGCACGACCAGGACGATGATGAACAGCTTCCACCAGACCAGGACGTTGTTGATCCGGGCGAACCACCGGATGCCGAAGTAGTTGATGACGACGAACAGGGCCATGGCCAGCACGGCGAAGACCAGGCCCAGCCCGGTGAGCGTGTGCACGGTGGCTCCCCCGGAGACCTGGTGGGCGGTCGTGAACTTGGCGTACTTCGTCGCGTACTGGAGAGCGCCCTCGACCTCGATCGGGGCCACGCTCATCGCCGCCACCCACGTGATCCACCCGGTCGCGAAGCTGGCGAACGACCCGTAACCGATGTGTGGGAAGCGCACGACTCCCCCCGAGAGCGGGAACATCGTCCCCAGCTCGGCGTAGCAGAGGCCGATCAAGAGGATCATCACGCCGCCCAGGGCCCAGGAGATGACCGCGGCCGGGCCGGCGGTCTGCGCGGCATTGAGCGCACCGAACAGCCATCCGGATCCGATGATCGAGCCCACGCTGGCAAACAGGAGACCGATCCGCCCCACGTGCCGCTTGAGGTGTGGCTCGTCGGAGGGGCGGTCGGCGACGGCTGTTCCAGACCCGGTGTGCGCACTCATGCGAACTCCCATCTGTCGGTCCCCGAAGGCCACTTGTGTCACCCGAGACGCGTGGGACCTGACGCTCATCCGAGGTTACGCCCGAGACCGGCGCAGGGGGCATGACAGTTGTCATGGGTTCCGGCAGCGGCTGGTCTGGTCGAGCGCAGGGCACAACCGGCCGGCGAGGTCGCGGAACGCCGCGTTCGC
>JBDTBX010000069.1:0-7669 GCA_039923915.1 Nostocoides sp.
CACTACGAGCGCTTCTTGGATGTCCCCCTTGCCGGGACGGCCAACGTGACGACCGGCCAGGTCTACAACCGGGTGATCGCGGCCGAGCGGCGTGGTGAGTACCTCGGCGACACGGTGCAGGTCATCCCGCACATCACCAACGAGATCAAGGCCCGGATGCGCGCCGAGGCGATCGGGTCGCCCGGCGTCGAGGCAGGCAACGGGCCCGACGTCATCATCACCGAGATCGGCGGCACGGTCGGCGACATCGAGTCGCTGCCGTTCCTCGAGGCGGCACGCCAGGTCCGGCACGACGTCGGTCGCGACAACGTCTTCTTCCTGCACGTCTCGCTCGTCCCCTACCTTGCACCGAGCGGGGAACTGAAGACCAAGCCGACCCAGCACTCGGTCGCCGCCCTCCGTCAGGTCGGCATCCAGCCCGACGGGCTGGTCCTGCGCGCCGACCGGGAGATCCCTGAGCCGATCAAGCGCAAGATCTCGCTCATGTGCGACGTCGACACCGAGGCCGTGGCGGCGTGCGTCGACGCGCCGAGCATCTACGACATCCCCAAGGTGCTCCACGGCGAGGGCCTGGACGCCTACGTCATCCGCCGGCTCGGGCTCGGCTTCCGCGACGTCGACTGGTCGTCCTGGGACGACCTGCTCGACCGGGTCCACCGCCCCGAGTACGAGGTCGAGATCGCTCTCGTCGGCAAGTACATCGACCTGGCCGACGCCTACCTGTCGGTCACCGAGGCGCTGCGCGCCGGCGGCTTCCACCACGACGCACGGGTCCGGATCCGCTGGGTGCCCAGCGACTCCTGCGAGACCGAGGCCGGCGCGGCCAAGGCGCTCGGCGGTGTCGATGCGATCCTCGTGCCGGGCGGCTTCGGCGTCCGCGGGATCGACGGCAAGCTCGGAGCGCTCACCTGGGCCCGCACCAACAAGGTGCCGACGCTCGGGATCTGTCTTGGTCTGCAGTGCATGGTGATCGAGTACGCCCGCAACGTCGCCGGGATCGCCGGGGCCTCCTCGACCGAGTTCGACCCCGAGTCGCCCGCGCCGGTCATCGCGACGATGGAGGAGCAGAAGGCGTTCGTCGAGGGTGCCGGTGACCTTGGCGGGACGATGCGGTTGGGGTCGTATGCCGCGAAGCTGCTCGAGGGTAGCGTCGTCGCCGGCGCCTACGGGGCTGCAACGTCCGACGAGCGGCACCGGCACCGCTACGAGGTCAACAACAACTATCGGGACGCATTGGTGGCCGCCGGTCTGGTCATCTCCGGGACGTCGCCCGACGGCACCCTCGTCGAGTACGTCGAGCTGCCCTCGGAGGTGCACCCCTACTACGTATCGACCCAGGCCCACCCGGAGTTCAAGTCACGGCCGCACCGGGCGCACCCGCTCTTCGCTGGTCTCGTCGCCGCTGCGTTGGAGCGGCAGCGGGAGAGCCGGCTGATCGAGGTCGAGCGGCAGCGGGCGTGACCGAGGCGCCCGACGTCGGTCCTTCCGAGGCGCACCCCACGCTCGTCGATGCCCCGGATCCGGCTTCGGTCATCGCGTCCGAAACGGTGTGGTCGGGCCGGATCTTCGACGTCGTCCGGGAGTCCTTCCACCTGCCCGGTGCTGGTGAGGTGACCCGGGAGGTGGTCCGGCACCAGCCGGCGGTGGCCGTGCTCGTCCTCGACGACGCCGACCGGGTGCTGCTCATCCAGCAGTACCGACACGCGGTCGGGCTGCGCGAGTGGGAGCTGCCAGCCGGCCTGCTCGACCAGGCGGGGGAGCCCGCGCTCGACGGAGCCAAACGCGAGCTGCACGAAGAGGCAGACGCCGTCGCCTCGGACTGGCACGTGCTCGTCGACTACCTCTCCTCTCCCGGATTCACCGACGAGGGGCTGCGGATCTACCTGGCCCGGGGTGTCAGCGAGGTGCCGGTCGCCGACCGGTTTGCCCGCGAGGCAGAGGAGCTGGACATGCCGACCCGCTGGGTACCGCTGGACGAGGTGCACGCGGCCGTCCTGCGTGGTGACGTGCGCAACGCCGCGCTCGTCATCGGCACGCTCGCGGCATACGCCGGACGTGAACGCGGCTGGACCACGCTGCGCCCGGCGGAGGCGCCCTGGCGAGGGTCACCCACCGCCGACTGCTGAAGCAACCTGCTGGTCGCAGAGGTTGCGCAGTGGGGCGGGAGGGACGATGCTCGGGCGCATCCTTCGGATGGGAGTGAGAGATGGCCAAGGCAGGGCTGCCCGCAGGCGCGGATGACGTGGGTAGCCGGGCCGGCACCGGGCATCGCGAGGACTACCGCAAGAACGGAAAGCTGAAGCCCGCGGCATACGACGCCGAGATGGGGCGGCTCCAGGAACAGCTCGTCCTCCTGCAGTACTGGGTCCAGACCCAAGGGTTGAAGGTGCTCGTCATCTTCGAGGGGCGCGGTTCGGCCGGCAAGGGCGGGGTCATCAAACGGATCACCGAGCGCACGTCGCCGCGCACCGTGCGCGTCGTCGCGCTGCCCAAACCGACCGAGCGGCAGCGGACCCAGTGGTACTTCCAGCGGTATGCCGAGCACCTGCCGGCGGCCGGTGAGATGGTCCTGTTCGACCGCTCCTGGTACAACCGCAGCAACGTCGAGTGGGTCATGGACTACTGCAGCGAGGAGGAGCACCAGGAGTTCCTGCGCTCCTGCCCGGAGTTCGAGCGGATGCTCGTCCGTTCCGGCATCGTGGTTCTGAAGTACTGGTTCTCGGTGAGCTACGCGGAGCAACGCAAGCGTTTCGAGGCCCGCAACGCCGAGCCGCTCAAGCGCTGGAAGCTGTCGGACATGGACCTGGCCGAGCACGAGCTGTACGTGCAGTACTCGATGGCCAAGGACACGACCTTCCAGTACACCGACATCAAGCAGGCGCCCTGGTTGGTCGTCCCGTCCGACGACAAGCTGGCTGCCCGGCTCAACTGCATCAACGACCTGCTCAGCCACTTCGAGTACGTCGACGTCGCGCCGGATGTGGTCAACCTGCCCGTCATGCGCGAGATGGCCTATGTCCGTCCGCCCATGCACGAACAGACCTTCGTCCCACAGCGGTTCTAGTCCTCCACGGCTGTGGCGGGTGGTGCGCGCCAAGGGGGCTTCGGAGGGGACGGCACGGTCTGTGCAGCCGGAAACGAGATCGAAGCCAGCCGCCGCTGTCCGTAGGATGGACGCCGTATGCCGCGCACCCGGCATCGGAAATCCACTCACCTAAGGACAGATCACCCGTGCTCCGCACCCACGAGGCAGGCACTCTCCGTGCCGCTCACACCGGCCAGACCGTCACCCTCACCGGCTGGGTGGCCCGGCGGCGCGATCACGGTGGCGTGGCCTTCTTGGACCTGCGCGATGCGAGCGGGATCGTCCAGGTCGTGGCGCGCGACGAGGTGCTCACGGGGGCTGCCCACGACCTGCGCAACGAGTACTGCGTCAAGGTGACCGGCGCGGTGACCACCCGCAGCGAGCGCAACGTCAACCCCGACCTGCCCACGGGCGAGATCGAGGTGGTCGCCTCGGCGATCGAGGTGCTCAACCCCAGTGCGCCGCTGCCGTTCCAGATCGACGAGCGGGTCACCGTCGGCGAGGAGGCCCGCCTCAAGCACCGCTACCTGGACCTGCGCCGGCCCGGCACGCGCAACGCCGGTCACGCCATCCGGCTGCGCAGCAGCGTCAACGCCGCCGCGCGTGCGGTGCTCGCCGAGCGCGACTTCGTCGAGATCGAGACCCCGACCCTCACCCGCTCGACGCCGGAGGGCGCTCGCGACTTCCTCGTGCCGGCCCGCCTCGCCCCGGGCTCGTGGTACGCGCTGCCGCAGAGCCCGCAGCTGTTCAAGCAGCTGCTCATGGTCGCCGGGATGGAGCGGTACTACCAGATCGCCCGCTGCTACCGCGACGAGGACTTCCGTGCCGACCGGCAGCCGGAGTTCACCCAGCTCGACATCGAGATGTCCTTCGTCACCGAGGACGACGTCATCGAGCTGGGGGAGGCAGTCGCCGTGGCGCTGTGGCGGACCATCGGGGTGGAGCTGCAGACGCCGTTCCCGCGGATGACGTATGCCGACGCGATGGCCCGCTTCGGGTCGGACAAGCCCGACCTACGCTTCGGCCAGGAGCTCACCGACTGCACCGCGTTCTTCTCCGGCACCGAGTTCCGCGTCTTCCAGTCCTCCTATGTCGGTGCCGTCGTCATGCCCGGCGGCGCGAGCCAGCCGCGCAAGCAGCTCGACGGGTGGCAGGAGTTCGCCAGACAGCGCGGTGCCAAGGGGTTGGCCTACGTCCTTGTCCAGGACGACGGCGGGCTCGGCGGGCCGGTGGCCAAGAACCTCACCGACGCCGAGCGGGCCGGCATCGCCGCTCACGTGGGTGCCGAGCCGGGTGACTGCATCTTCTTCGCCGCCGGCCCGGCCAAGCCCAGCCGATCGCTCCTTGGTGCGACCCGGCTGGAGATCGGCCGGCGGGGTGGGCTCATCGAGGAGTCGGCGTGGAGCCACCTGTGGGTCAACGACGCACCGCTCTTCGAACCGGCCTCGGAGGCGGTGGCCGCCGGGGACGTCGCCGTCGGTGCCGGCGCCTGGACGGCGGTCCACCATGCCTTCACCAGCCCCAAGGCCGAGTTCATGGACACCTTCGACACCGACCCCGGCACAGCCCTCGCCTACGCCTACGACATGGTGTGCAACGGCAACGAGATCGGCGGTGGGTCGATCCGTATCCACCAGCGGTCGGTCCAGGAGCGGGTCTTCACGATCATGGGGCTCTCCGAGGAGCAAGCCCAGGAGAAGTTCGGCTTCCTCCTGGACGCCTTCGCCTTCGGCGCGCCCCCGCACGGCGGCATCGCCTTCGGCTGGGACCGGATCGTCATGCTGCTCGCGGGCGCCGAGTCGATCCGCGACGTCATCGCCTTCCCCAAGTCCGGCGGTGGCTACGACCCGCTGACCGACGCCCCGGCGCCGATCACGCCCGAGCAGCGCAAGGAGGCCGGGGTCGATGCCCAGCCCGAGCCGCCCAAGGCCGAAACAGCCGGCTGACCGCGCGCCGGACGACGTCCTCGTCCACCTGCGGCGAGCGCGGGACGAGGCCGACCGGTCCTATGCCGGTGACGTCGACCTCGACCGACTCGCCGCGGTGGCCGGGCTGTCCAAGTTCCACTTCCTGCGGCTTTTCCGGTCCACCTACGGGATGACCCCGGGCGCCTACGTCTCAAAGCGCCGGATCGAACGTGCGCAGGACCTGCTTCGTGCCACCAACCTCACCGTGACCGAGGTCTGCCTCGCCGTCGGCTTTTCCTCCCCGGGCTCCTTCTCCAGCCGTTTCCAGTCCCTAGTGGGAGAGAGCCCGTCGGCGTTCCAGCGGCGGCACGCTGCAGCCGGCGCGCCGCACATCCCGGGCTGCTACGTCTTCATGTGCGCCCTGGGTCACGGGCCGGGGGGACAGTCCGCAATCGAGGAGAAGCCGAGCAGCGGTCCGCCGCCCTAGGGTCTTCACATGATCACCAACGTCTCCATCGTCAGCGTCTTCGTCAAGGACCAGGACGAGGCCAAGAAGTTCTACACCGACATCCTCGGGTTCAGAGAGAATGACGACGTCACCCTCGACAACGGTTACCGCTGGTGCACCGTCGTCCACCCCAACCAGCCCGAGCTGATGGTCAATCTGGCCATCCCCGGACCGCCGATGGACCCGGATCTGGTTGCGGCCATGAAGCGCGCTCAGGACGCGGGTGGGCTCAACGGGCTCGGCGTCACGGTCGATGACTGCCAGCAGACCTACACCGACCTGTTGGCCAAGGGTGTGGAGTTCGTCCAGCCGCCCGCTGTTCGGCCCTACGGTGTCGAGGCCGTCTGTCGCGACAACTCGGGCAACTGGATGGTGCTCGTAGAGCCGGGCGAGCACCCCGACGCATCGTTGGGATAGCGGTCAGACGAGCCGCTCGAGCACCGCGGCGCGGAGTGCGGACAACGTGTCCTCGCGCTGCGCGCCGGTGCCGCAGTCGGAGTCGACGACGATGAACTCGTCGACGCCGACAGCGGCATACGAGCCGATCGCGTCGGCGACCATGTCGGTGCTGCCGGCAAGGCACGGGCGGGGAGCATTGCTGGCGACGAAGCGTTCGGCCGCGGCCGGGTCGTCGGTGATGCGCAGGAGCGCCTGGGTCGAGCGAGCGATGCTGGCCGGGTCGCGACCGATCCGCCCGCAGTGGGCGTCGAGGACGGCCGCGCGCTCAGCCAGGGTTGCGGGCGTGGACCACATGTTCCATCCGTCCGCGTACCGGGCGACGACACCCAGCATCCGATTCTGTTTGGCACCAACGAGAATGGGTACCTTGGCCTGGATCGGCTTCGGCTCGCTGACCGCGTCGCGCACCTGGTAGTAGCGGCCTTCGACGGTGGTCCGCTCCGACTCCAGCAGGCCGCGGACAACCTGAAGCCCTTCGACGAACCGGTCCACCCGTGCCCCCGGCCGGCCGAGCGGCAGCCCGTATGCCGTGTGCTCGCTCTCCCGCCAGCCGGCACCCAGACCGAGGGTGAGCCGGCCGCCGCTCACGTGGTCCAGGGTGGCGGCCCAGTTGGCGATGACCGCGGGGTGCCGATAGGTGACCGACAGCACGAGCGTGCCGAGCCGGATCCGGTCGGTGGCCGCGGCGATCGCGCTCAGACTGGCGGTCGCCTCGAGCAGGGGGTCCCGCTCGGACGAAGCCGGGTGCCCGATGAAGTGGTCCTCCACGTAGAGCGTGTCCCAGCCGGCCCGGTCGGCGAACCGGGCGAGGTCGAGGACGTCGTGCCACGGCTGGTCGAGGCCGGGCCAGATGGAGAGGCGCACGGGGTTCCTTCCCGATGGGGATCAGTCGGTGATGCCGAAGCGTTCGTGCAGCCGTCGCAGCGCCGGCGGCGCCCACCAGTTGGCGTTGCCGAGCACGGTCATCGTCGCCGGGACGAGGAGCATCCGGACCAGGGTGGCGTCCAGGGCGACGGCGAGCACGAGGGCGACGCCGGTCTGCTTGATGACGAGGACCTGGGCCGTGACGAAGCCAGCGAAGACGATGACCATGAGGACGGCGGCGGAGGTGATGATCCGCCCGGACCGCTGCAGGCCGAGCCGGACGGCGGAGCTGGTGTCATGGCCCTGTTCGTGCAGCTCGACGATGCGGGACAGGAGGAACACCTCGTAGTCCATGGACAGCCCGAAGCCGAAGGCGAGCACGAGCAGCGGGATGACCTGTTCCAGGGCGCCCACCGAGCTGAACTGGAGCAGCGAGCCACCGTGTCCGTCCTGGAAGATCCAGGTGACCAGGCCGAGGCTGGCGGCGAGGGAGAGCAGGTTCATGATCAGGGCCTTGACCGGGATGACGACCGACCCGGTCATGAGGAAGAGGAGGATGAGGGTCGCGAGCGCGACGGTGCCGCCGGCATACGGGGCCCGTTCCTTTGCCGCGGCGACGAAGTCGTCGAGTGCGGAAGCCTGGCCGACGACGTCGGCCGGGAACGGCGGACGGTCGCTGCGCAGCCGGGCGGTGAGCTCACGGGCGGGTTCGTCCAGGCCCGAACCCGTCGTCCGCAGGCCGATCGTGAGCAGGTTGCCCACCTTGGTGGGTCCGGTGACGGCCTGCACGCCGGGGAGGTCGGCAGCGCCGGTCACCCAGGACGCGACCTGGGTCGCCGAGCCGGC
>JBDTBX010000070.1:0-3279 GCA_039923915.1 Nostocoides sp.
CACAACACGAGCTGGTGGGTTCCGGGGTCGACATTGACCATGGCAGAAGGGTTTTCGGCCTGCAACCGAGCCAGTGCCTTGACCAGCTTGTCCTCGTCGGTGCTGGTCCGCGCACGGATCGCGACGGGCAGGAGCGGGTGCGGGAAGTCCCACGTCTCGACGACGACGGGGTGGCTGGCGTCGGAGATCGTGTCGCCGGTCTCGGCGTGCGCGAGGTGGGCCACGGCCACGATGTCGCCGGCCCGGGCCTCGCCGACCGACGAAAGGGTCGACCCCAGCATGCTCGAGATCGCACCCGAGCGCTCGTCCTCGTCGTGGTCGGCGTGCCAGGCGGCGTCCTCGCCTCGGCCGGTGAACTGGGCGAGGTGCCCACTCACGTGGACCGTGCTGTCTGGGCGCAGGGTGCCGGCGAAGACCCGGACGACCGAGATCCGGCCGACGTAGGCATCGCTGCTCGTCTTGACCACCTCGGCGACGAGTGAGGCGTTCGGGGAGGGTTCGAGGGGCGGCTGGGAGCCCCCGTTCACTCCGTATGCCGTGGGCATGGCCCCGGCCGCGGGGCTGGGGAGGCCCCGGCACACGAGCTCGAGCAGCTCGGCGGTGCCCGACCCGTCGAGCGGGTTGACGGGCAGGACGGGGTGGAAGGCGCCACGGGCGACGGCCTTCTCCAGGTCGGCGACGATGGCGTCGAAGGTGATCTCCTCACCACCCAGGTAGCGCTCGAGCAGGCCCTCGTCCTCGCTCTCGGTGATGATCGCCTCGACGAGGGTCTCGCGGGCTTCAGCCGTTGCGGCAGAGGCAGGTTCGTCGAGGGGCGACACCGTCCGGCCGTCACTGCCGCCCGTTCGCAGGGTCCGGGAGAGAAGGGCGGCGATGCCGTCCCCGCTGGGCAGGTACAGCGGTTGGAGGCCGCCTCCGAACGTTGACTGGAGCTCGGCCAGGGCCGCTCCGAAGTCGGCTCGCGGCTGGTCGAGGTGGGTGATGACGACCGCGCGCGGCATACCGACGCCGGCGCACTCGCTCCAGAGGATCCGAGTTCCCGCGTCGATGCCATCGGTGGCCGAGATGACGAACAGGGCGGCGTCGGCCGCCCGGAGCCCGGCCCGGAGCTCACCGACGAAGTCGGGCATGCCGGGGGTGTCGAGCAGGGTGAGCCGGACCGGGCCGGCGGTACCGGTGACCTCGGTGTCAGCGACGTCGGTCGTCGCGACGGCGAGGTGGACCGAGTGGCCCAGACGCTTCTCGACCTCGGTGTGGTCGGAGACCGTCGTGCCGTCCTCGACGCGGCCGAGCCGCGTGATCGCCTTGCTCTCCAACAGGATTGCTTCGGTCAGTGCGGTCTTGCCTGATGCCCGCGGTCCGACGAGGACGACATTTCGGACGCGGGCCTGATCGACCCCGCGGTTGTTCGGACCTCCAGCCACGGCTGATCACCCACTTGCGTCGGGTCGTCTGGGCTCGTCGTCGAACCCGCTGGCGACGCTACTCCCGATCCACCCACCGGCGCTGCCATGTCGCCCTCGGGGCGACGGTCCGGCCGGGCGTCCTGCGCGCACCCCTGGCGATGGCGCGCGTGGTGCGGGTGAGGCGGGTTGCCATCGCCGGGACCGGTGAGGCTGGTGATTCAAGTGGGGCCGGCGACGCGGCATACGGCAAGGGTTTGGTCAAGACTTGTCAAGGGTTTGGTAAAAGGTCCGTTGCGGCCTGTGGACAACCGCGTCGCGGGGCAAAAGGGCTGCTTGGATGCCCAGAGATACCAATTGCTGAGGGGCAGGGGGTCGTCCATGGATGCTGTGGCGACGGTGGAGACCGAGGTTCGCGAGCTGATCCGTCGGTCGGGGCTGGATCCTGCGCGTGAGCCGGTCGCGGTGCGGCGACTCGTCGACGAGGCGGTGGCCGACTACGACGAGCGCTCGATGCACGGCGGCCTGCCGACACTGCCCGACGCGGTCGAGGCAGCCAAGGCCGTCTGGGACCAGGTGGCCGGGTTCGGACCGCTGCAGCGGTACTTCGACGACCCCACGATCGAGGAGATCTGGGTCAACGAGCCGAGCCGGGTGTTCGTGGCCCGGGGCGGAATCGCCGAGCTCACCACGACCATGCTGACGGCCGATGAGGTCCGTGACCTCGTCGAGCGGATGCTGAAGTCGTCGGGCCGCCGGGTCGACCTGTCGAGTCCGTTCGTCGATGCCGTCCTGCCCGACGGGTCCCGGCTGCACGTCGTCATCCCTGACATCACCCGGCAGGACTGGTTCGTCAACATTCGCAAGTTCGTGGTGCGCGCCGACCACCTCGACGACCTCGTCAAGCTCGGCACCCTGACGCGGGGGGCGGCCCGGTTCCTCGAGGCGGCGGTCGTGGCCGGTCTCAACATCCTTGTCTCCGGGGGAACGCAGGCGGGCAAGACGACCCTGCTCAACTGCCTCGCCTCGGCGATCCCGCCACGCGACCGCGTCGTCACCTGCGAGGAGGTCTTCGAGCTGAAGATTCCGCTCAGGGACGTCGCGTCGATGCAGTGCCGCCAGCCGAGCCTGGAGGGCACCGGCGAGGTCCCGCTGCGACGCCTCGTCAAGGAGGCGCTGCGGATGCGGCCGAGCCGGATCATCGTCGGCGAGGTGCGCCAGGCGGAGAGCCTCGACCTGCTCATCGCCCTCAACTCGGGTTTGCCCGGCATGTGCACGATCCACGCCAACAGCGCTCGGGAGGCCGTCACCAAGATGTGCACCCTGCCGCTGCTCGCCGGCGAGAACGTCGGCAGCCGGTTCGTCGTGCCCACGGTCGCGGGATCGATCGACATCGTGGTCCACGCGGTGCTCGAGCACGACGGCTCGCGGCGGGTGCGCGAGATCGCGGCTGTGCCCGGCCGGATCGAGGGCGATGTCGTGGAGATCGCCGACCTGTTCGTCACCACGGGCGAACGCCTCGTGCGCGGCAACTGCTACCCGCCCCACGAGGACCGCCTGCACCGCTCGCCGCGGGAGTTGGAGGACTACATCGAGGCGTGCGCTCCCAAGTCCGTACCGACCCAGTTTGCCCAAGCGGGCGAGCTGGACCTAGCGACGTCCTCGGGCCGCATGACGGCACGCATACGGGGCGCCGTGAGTCGGCAGGAGAGCGAGCACAAGGCCGAGCGAATCGTACGCGCCCAGAGGCAGGCCGCCGCCGCGGGCAAGTGGCTCGGTGGGTCGCATCCCTTCGGGTGGAACGTCAAGGACGACGGGTCCGCCACGGTCAACCGCGAGGAAGCCCGCGAGGTCCGCAAGGCGTGCAACGCCATCC
>JBDTBX010000071.1:0-3426 GCA_039923915.1 Nostocoides sp.
CGCTCGGTGTGAGCGGCAACACGACGGACCGCGAGGTCGGGCGGCTGCGACGCCGGACCCAGGTCGGCCAGATGCTCTCCCTCGTCCCGCTCCGAACCCTCGCCGCGGCCCGGTGGTCGGCGTGGCTCATGCTCGGGTCGCGGATCCTGCACCCGTGGATCAGTTGGCTGCCGACCCCGCCGTGGTGGTCCGTCGCCCTCGCCGTCGCCCTGTTCGTGCTTCCGCCCGGTCGGATGGCCGTCGCGGCGCTCCTGGCCCGGTTCGTCCTGCGCGGTGTGGTCGCCGGCCAGCATCCGCGCGGCGGGTCGGCCCACCTGCGGATCTGGCTGGCAGGCCGGATCCAGGACGAGCTGGCCGCGACGTCGTTGGCCGGAGCGCCCTGGTTCCCTTGGTATGCAAGGATTTTGGGTTGCACCATCGCCGATGGTGTCGACCTTCACACCGTCCCGCCGGTCACCGGGCTGCTCACAGTGGGGAGCCGGGCCGCGGTTGAGTCGGAGGTGGATCTCACCGGTCACTGGGTCGACGGCGACGTGCTCCACGTTGGGACGATGACGATCGGCGCCGGGGCTCGGGTCGGTGCGCGAAGCATGCTCGGGCCCGGCGCCGAGGTCGGGCCGGATGCCGAGGTTGCCCCCGGCTCGTACATCGACGGTCGGGTGCCCGCCGGCGAGTTCTGGTCCGGGTCGCCCGCCGAGCCGCGGACGAGGGCTCGCGGTCCGTGGCCCTCGGAGCCGCCGCCGGCCGGCCGCAGGTGGCTCGGGGCGTATGCCGCGCTGTCCCTCCTCCTCGGAGCCCTGCCACTGCTCGCCCTTCTTGCCGGTGGCGCCGTCCTCTGGCAGCCGGTCACCCACGCCACCTCGGCAGGAGCCGCCCTCCTCGCCGTGCTGCCATGGTTGCCGCTGGCGGGCCTCGTCGGTTTCGCCGTTCTCCTCGTCTCGGTGCTCGTTGCCGTCCGCTTCCTGGGCCTGTTGATCCGGCCCGGTCACGTCCCGGTCCGCTCGGCGAGAGGCGTCGCGGTCTGGGGGACCATCCGGGTGCTCGACGAGGCCCGCGACTGGCTCTTCCCGCTCTACTCGGGGGCGCTCACGCCTATCTGGCTACGACTGCTCGGCGCCACGATCGGCAAGGACGTCGAGGCCTCGACCGTCCTGATGATCCCCAAGCTGACCAGTGTCGGCGACGGCGCCTTCCTCGCCGACGACACCCTCATCGGCGGCTACGAGCTGTCCGGTGGTTGGATGCGGGTCGACGACGTCAAGATCGGCAAGCGCGCCTTCGTCGGCAACTCGGGGATGGCGGCGCCGGGCCGCAAGGTCCGCAAGGCCTCGCTCGTCGCGGTGCTATCGGCCGCTCCTCGAGCAGCCGACGCCAAGTCCGGCCAGTCCTGGCTCGGCAGCCCGCCCACCAGACTGCGCCGGGTCGCCGAGGTGGCCGACAAGGGCCGCACCTACCAGCCGTCGACCAGGCTCAAGGTGCTGCGCGGCGTCGTCGAGACGATGCGCGTCGTTCCCATGTTGCTTGCGGTCCTGCTCAACGTCGTGGTCGCCCTCACCCTGCTCTCCCTCCTCGGGAAGGGAGTCTGGGTCGACGCCCTCCTCGGCGGGGTCGTCCTCTCGATCGCCGGCATCGTCGCCGCGCTGCTGAGCGTCGCGGCCAAGTGGATCCTCGTCGGCCGACACACCGTCGGCGAGCACCCGCTCTGGTCCGGCTTCGTCTGGCGCAACGAGCTGGCCGACACGTTCACCGAGTTCCTCGCTGCCCGCTGGTTCGTCCCGACCGTCCTCGGCACGTGGGCGCTCAACGTGTGGCTGCGGATGCTCGGCGCCACGATCGGCCACGGCGTCTGGTGCGACACATACTGGCTGCCCGAGACCGACCTCGTCGAGCTGGGGGACGGTGCGACGGTCAACGCCGGCACCGTGGTCCAGACCCACCTGTTCCACGACCGGGTCCTCGCCCTCGATACGGTGAAGGTCAAGGCGGGCGCCACCCTGGGACCCAACAGCGTCATCCTGCCGGCCGCGAGCATCGGCCGGTTCTCGACCATCGGTCCGGGCTCGCTCGTCATGCGCGGAGAGTCCGTGCCGAGCCGCACCCGCTGGATCGGCAACCCGATCGGCCCCTGGGAGGAGAGCTAGTGCCGGGCACCGACCCCTACGTCCCTCGGCACGGCGACGCCTCGTATGCCGTCGCCCACCACGACCTCCGGCTGGCCTACAACCCGGGGACCAACCGGCTCGACGCGCAGGCCGTCCTCGACCTCCTCACCCTGACCGACACGGCCCGCCTGCGCCTCGACCTGCACCGGCTGCACGCCGGCAAGGTCACGGTCGTCGGCGCCCGGCTGGCCAAGTACACCCAGAACGACACCCACCTCAGCCTCTCGTTCGCGGCAGAGCTGCCTGCTGGGACGATGCTGACCGTCACGATCCCGTATGCCGGGAAGCCGACTCCGGTCCGCGCGCGCATCCTCGGCGAAGCAGGCTGGGAGGAACTCGCCGACGGGGTGATCGTCGCCAGCCAGCCGCACGGTGCCCCGTCCTGGTTCCCCTGCAACGACCGCGCCGACAACAAGGGGACCTTCGCCGTCGAGCTCACCGTGCCCTCGGCATACGACGTGGCCTTCAGCGGCGACCTCCTCAGCGTCACGCGCACGGGTGGCAACCGGGTCTGGTCCTTCGCGCAGCCGAGCCCGATGGCGCCCTACCTCGCCACCGTGCAGATCGGTCACTACGTCCGGCGCCGGCTCCCGCAGCTGGGCACGGAGCAGCCGATCGAGGTGGTTGGTCCGGCCGACCTGCCGGTCGCCGAGTTCGGGGCGTCGTTCGGCCTGCAGCCGGCGATGATGGCGTACTTCGAGGAGGCGTTCGGGCCCTACCCGTTCGGGTCCTACACGACCGTGGTCACCGACGACCCCCTCGAGATCCCGCTCGAGTCGCAGGCGTTGTCCACGTTCGGCCGCAACTTCTGTCGGCCCGAGTGGGACGCGGTGCGTCTCGTCGCCCACGAACTCGCTCACCAGTGGTTCGGCAACGCGGTGACCGTCGCCAAGTGGCGCGACATCTGGCTGCACGAAGGCTTTGCCTGCTACGCCGAATGGCTCTGGTCGGAGCAATCTGGTGCCCAGGCGGCGGGGGAGTGGGCGGCCTTGCACCACGACAGGCTCACCCGGCTCCCCCAGGACCTCCTGCTCGCCGACCCGACCGCCGCCAACATGTTCGACGACCGGGTCTACAAGCGCGGAGCGCTCACCCTGCACGCCCTGCGGTGTGCCGTCGGTGAGGAGTCCTTCTTCCAGATCCTGCGGACCTGGGTGACCGACAACGCCGGCGGATCGGTGTCGACCGAGGGTTTCGTCCTGCATGCCGAGCGGGTCGCCGGCCGCACGCTCGGCTCCCTCTTCCGGCCGTGGCTCTACGGCCT
>JBDTBX010000072.1:0-3258 GCA_039923915.1 Nostocoides sp.
AGAAGGTCTTGTGCAGGTTGAGGAGGGAGACGTCCGCACCGAACTTGCCCGGCTGCGCGAGCCCCACCAGCGCGTTGAGGTTGGCGCCGTCGACGTAGACCTGGCCGCCCGCGTCATGGACCATCGCACACAGGTCGGTGATCGTGTCCTCATAGACGCCGTGGGTCGAGGGATAGGTCACCATGATCGCCGCGAGTCGCGCGCCGTGCTCGGCCACCTTGCCCCTGAGGTCAGCCATGTCCACCGTGCCGTCGGGCGCCGTCCTGACGACGACGACGCGCATCCCGGCCATGACCGCCGAGGCGGCATTCGTGCCGTGCGCGGACGCGGGGATGAGGCAGACGTTGCGGTCGGTATCACCGTTGGCGGCGTGGAAGGCACGGATGGCCAGCAGCCCCGACAGCTCGCCCTGGGAGCCGGCGTTGGGCTGAAGCGAGACCTCGTCGTAGCCGGTGATCTCGCAGAGCCAGGCCGACAGCTGCGCCACCAGCGCGCGGATGCCGACGGTCTGCTCGGCTGGCGCGAACGGATGCAGGTGGGCGAACTCGGGCCAGGTGATCGCCACCATCTCGGTCGTCGCGTTGAGCTTCATGGTGCAGGACCCGAGCGGGATCATCCCTCGGTCGAGGGCGAAGTCGCGGTCGGAGAGCCGACGGAGGTAGCGCAGCATCGAGGTCTCGCTGCGGTGGGAGTTGAAGACCTCATGCGTGAGGTAGTCGCTCGTGCGCTGCGCCCACGAGGGGAACTCGTGGCCCTGCGAAGCAGCGCCCTCGGGCGCCTCGACGCCGAACGCGGTCGCGAGGGTCCGCACGTCCTGGCGGGTCGTCGTCTCGTCGATGCTGACGCTGACCGCGTCGCCGTCGACCCGGCGGATGTTGATCCCCAGGGCCAGCGCGGAGGCGACGACATCGTCGGCTCGGCCCGGGACGCGGACCGTCAAGGTGTCGAAGAACGGGCCTTCGACCACGTCGACGCCACCCCGGGTGAGGTAGCCGGCGAGCACCGCGACGTCGTCGTGGATCTCCTCGGCGATGGCGCGTAGTCCCTCCGGTCCGTGGTAGACGGCGTACATGCTGGCCATGACGGCGAGCAGTACCTGGGCGGTGCAGATGTTGGAGGTGGCCTTCTCGCGGCGGATGTGCTGCTCGCGGGTCTGCAGGGCCAGTCGGTATGCCGGGTGCCCGGCGCTGTCGATGGAGACCCCGACGAGCCGGCCGGGCAGGTTCCGCTCCAGTCCTTCACGGACCGCCATGTAGCCGGCGTGTGGCCCGCCGAAGGCCATCGGGACTCCGAACCGCTGGCTGGTGCCGACGGCGATGTCGGCGCCCCAGTCCCCCGGCGCCGCGATCAGCGTGAGCGCCAGCAGGTCCGCAGCCGCGGTGAGCAGTGCACCGGCTTCGTGGGTGGCCGCGACGAGAGCCCGGAAGTCGTGGATGAGGCCATCGGCTCCCGGGTACTGGACGATGACGCCGAAGACCGGCCGACCGCCGGCCGCGCTGGTGAGCTCCTCGGCCGTCGTGACTCCCGACAGGTCGGCCGCGACGACGTCGATGCCCAGTGGGGTGGCCCGCGTGCCGATGACGGCCCGCGTCTGAGGGAAGACCTGGGTGTCGACGAGCAGGACGGCATCAGGGCCGACGCGGCTCGCGCGTCGCATGAGCGTCATCGCCTCGGCGGCGGCGGTCGACTCGTCCAGGAGCGAGGCCCCGGCCAGGGCGAGACCGGTGAGGTCGGCGACCATCGTCTGGAAGTTGAGCAGGGCCTCCAGCCGCCCCTGGGAGATCTCCGGCTGGTACGGCGTGTACGCGGTGTACCAGGCCGGGCTCTCCAGCACGTTGCGCTGGATGACGCCCGGCGTGCGGGTCCCGTAGTAGCCCAGGCCGATCATCGAGGTCATCACCGTGTTCTGGGCGGCGAGGGCCCTTAGTTCCTTGACGACCGCCTCCTCGGAGTGGGCGGCCGCGACGTCGAGCGCGCCGACCATCCGGATGCCCCCTGGCACCGCTCGGTCGACGAGGGCGGCGAGTGACGGCTGGCCGACAACCGCGAGCATGTCGGCGACATCGGCCTCACGAGGTCCGATGTGACGGCCGACAAAGGCGGGCAGCGAGGGGGTGGGCGAGGTCATGAGGCTCCTGACGCGGCATACGGACAAGTGCCTCCCCATCTGTCACCCGAGGGCTCCAGAGGTGCCTGGCTCACATGCTCCTTGCGCCTGAGAGGTTCCGGGGAGTTTGCCCCTTCGGCGCCCTGCCTCCCGGCGGACCGGGGCAGGGACTCTCACACGTGAGTTCGTCGGCGTCGCCGAGGCTATCAAACAAGAGCCGCGCCGGCCCACATGGTGGAACCGGCGCGGCGTGATGTTCTCTGCGGTGAATCAGCCCGTCTTGGCGCTCCGGCGGGCGGACAGCTCGTCGCCGGGGTGCGATGCCGGGGTCTCGTCCTCGGCGCGCTCGCTCGGCAGGTGGGACAGCTCGCCCTCGACCTCACGCCAGACCTTGCCGACGGCGATGCCGAAGACACCTTGGCCGCCCTGCACCAGGTCGATGACCTCTTCGGCCGAGGTGCACTCATAGACCGAGGCGCCGTCGCTCATCAAGGTGATCTGAGCCAGGTCATCGACACCGCGCTCACGCAGGACGCTGATCGCGACCCGGATCTGCTGCAGCGAGACCCCGGTGTCGAGCAGCCGCTTGACGACCTTGAGGACAAGGATGTCGCGGAAGCCGTAGAGGCGCTGGGAGCCCGAGCCGGTCGCGGTGCGAACGGCGGGCTCGACCAGGCCGGTGCGCGCCCAGTAGTCGAGTTGGCGGTAGGTGATGCCGGCGGCGCGGCAGGCCGTCGGGCCGCGGTAGCCCACCTCTTCGTCCAGCTCAGGTAGGTCGTCGGTGAACAGCAGGCCCTGGGCCGCGACCGGAATCCGGCCGGTGCCCTTGGGCGTCTCGATGACGGCGTTCACGCCAACCTCCTGGAAAGAAAGAACATCCGAAGAACTACAGCAACGTCGTTCGCTGTCTGCCCTGACGGTAAGCCCGCAGGGGACAACCGTCAATCACCACTGCACCTTCAGCCCCTGGCGTGTCGTGCGCCACTTCACTAACACTAACCGTCTACCTAACCCACAGGCTTGCGAGCAGAATCACTCCTGGGTGTCGGTGTCGAAATCGTCGGCCGAGACCTGGTCGAGGAACTCCTTGAACTTCTCGACCTCTACGTCGGCCTCCGGAGTCATGGCCACACCAGCCTCGTCGAGCACCG
>JBDTBX010000073.1:0-7835 GCA_039923915.1 Nostocoides sp.
GCCTGAGGGAGCACGCTCGATGTGCTCGTACTGCGGCTGCTCGTCCATCGCGGTCATCGGCCGGTTCATGGCCGAGCACGAGGCGCTCATCAACGCGACGACGGACCTTCGGGCCGGCTGCCACACCGGTGACCAGCGCCGCGTCGAGGCGGCCGCAGACCGCCTCGCCACGATCCTGCACCCTCACACCCACGCCGAGGAGGTCGGCGTGTTCGCCCTGCTGCGCGAGGACCCAGACTTCACCGAGCACGTCGACCGGCTGTGCGCCGAGCACGTCGATCTCGATGCCCGCCTGGCCGAGCTGAGGTCGGGTGCGCACGACCGGTATGCCGGTTTCGAGCAGGCCCTGCGCACACACATCGACCGCGAGGAGAACGGGCTCTTCCCGGCGGCCGCCATCGCCTTCGCCGGGCCCGAGTGGGAGCAGGTCGCCGCGCTGACCCCGCCCGCCTGACCTGCCGCGCCGACCGTTGCCCCCCCGAATGATCCAGACCCCATCGCCGCGCCCGTCAACCCGCGGCAGCTGGCCGATGCGCGACCACCCGGCCGTCGTCTGGCTCGCTCTCGCTGCGCTGACGGCGCTCGCCCAACCGTTCGTCCCCGGGGCGACCTGGCTGATGGTCCACCTCGTCCTGCTCGGCGCCCTCACCCACAGCGCGATGGTCTGGAGCACCCACTTCACCCAGGCCCTCCTCAAGACGCCGACCGACCTGGACGACCGGCGACAGCAGAACCACCGGCTGGCCCTGCTCGCCCTCGGCACCACCCTCGTCCTCGTCGGTGTCCCGTCCTCGGTGTGGATGCTGACCCTCGTCGGCGCGAGCCTCGTCGCCGCGGCGGTGACCTGGCACGGCATCCAACTGTGGCGCAGGCTCCGGCGCGCGCTCCCGGGGCGCTTCCGGATCACGATCCGCTACTACCTGGGAGCGGCCGCGATGCTCGTGGCCGGGGCCGCCCTCGGGGCGACGCTGGCGCGCGGATGGGATGATCAGCTGCGCGCCCGGCTGCTCCTGGCGCACTCGCTGGTCATGCTCCTCGGCTGGCTCGGCCTCACCGTCACCGGCACCCTCCTCACGCTCTGGCCGACGGTCCTGCGGACCAAGATGGACGTTCGGGCCGAGGCTCTGGCCCGGCAGGCCCTGCCAGCCCTCGTCGTCGCTGTCGTCCTGACCGGGACGGCTGCCGCCCTGGGTCAGCGCCTCGTGGTCGCCGCGGGCCTGCTCGCGTATGCGGCCGGCCTGGCCTGGTGGGGACGCGCCCTCGTGCGGCCCGCGCGGACGGCGCCGCCGAAGGGCTTCACGACGTGGTCGATCGCCGCGGCGCTCATCTGGTTCGCCGTCGTGATCGCCATGGTCCTTGTCATCGTGCTGACCCGACGGTCGTGGACCACGCTGGCCGACGGCTACGACACGGTCGCCGTGGCCGCCGCGGTCGGGTTCGGTGCCCAGATCCTCAGCGGAGCTCTGTCCTACCTCGTGCCGACCGTCATTGGCGGGGGTCCGATCGCCGTCCGCGCGGGGCAGGCCGTCTTCGACACATATGCCGTCCTCCGGCTCGTGCTCGTCAACGGAGGTCTGGTGATCTGCCTCCTGCCGGTCCCCCCGCCGGTCCGGATCGCCGTCTCGGCGCTGGTGTTCATCGGCCTGGTGTCGTACCTGGCCCTGCTCCTCCACGCCATCGGGTCGATGCTGGTGCTTCGGAAGGCTCGCGACATCGGTGGCGCCGAGCCCTTCTCTGCGGCGGACGCGGCCGCGCGGGTCGCCGCCCACAAGCAGCGCAGGGTCTGGTCGACCGACCAGTTCGTCGCCGGGATCGCCGTGCTCGCGCTCGTCACCAGCGTCGCGGGCGCGGTCGGCCGCGCCGGGATCGGCACCGGCGAGGTCGCCCCGCCCTCGCTCGCGGCCGGCGTCGCTGCCACGGGTGACACGACGACCGTCCGGGTCGAGGCCCGCGACATGCGCTTCTCCCCGAGCCGGATCACCATGCCCGCAGGGAACCGGCTGGTCATCGACGTGGTGAACGTGGACCCCACCTCACCGCACGACCTCACGTTCAGCTCCGGTGCGCACACCCCACGGCTGATGCTGAACCGGACGGCCACCCTCGACGTCGGGGTCGTCGGTGCGTCCGCCCAGGCCTGGTGCAGCGTCCTCGGCCACCGGCAGCTGGGGATGGTGCTGGACGTCGTGGTGACCGGGCGTTCCGCGGCGGCGGAGGCTCGCCCCAGCGGTGGGGCGAGCGCACCCAGCAAGGCGCCGATCCGGCTCGGCCAGATGCCACCCGCCGGGTTCCGGCCCGTCGGGGCGCGGCTCCCGGCCCTCACCCCGGAGCGTGTCCACCACGTGACCCTCACGATCACCGAGGTCGACCTCGAGGTGGCCCCGGGCGTCCACCAGTTGCGCTGGGCCTACAACGGCCAGGTCCCGGGCCCGACTCTGCACGGCCAATTGGGCGACACTTTCGTCGTCACCTTGGTCAACCGGGCAAGCATGGGCCACTCGATCGACTTCCACGCCGGCGACCTCGCCCCCGACGTGGTGATGCGGACGATCCCCCCGGGGGCATCGCTGACCTACACGTTCGTGGCCCACCGGGCGGGTGCCTGGCTGTACCACTGTTCGACGATGCCCATGTCCGCCCACATCGCCGCCGGCCAGTTCGGGGCCGTCGTCATCGAGCCCGAGGATCTGGCGCCGGCCGCCGACTCCTACGTCCTGGTTCAGTCCGAGGCGTACGTCGACGGCGACGGCACCGGTACCCCCAAGGAGGTCGACGCGGCGGCGGTCGCAGCCGACCAGCCCGACGCGGTCTCCTTCAACGGCATCGCGAACCAGTACGACGCGGCACCGCTGGTCGCCCGGGTGGGCGGCCGGGTCCGGATCTGGGTGGTCGACGCCGGGCCGAACCACGCCACCAGCTTCCACGTCGTCGGCAGCCAGTTCGACACGGTCTGGTCCGAGGGCGCCTACCTACTGCGAGGGGGCCGCGGCCCCCTCGACCCGGCCGGGACGCACTCCGGCGGAGCCCAGGCCCTCGCGCTCCAACCCGGGCAGGGGGGCTTCGTCGAGCTGTCACCACGCGAGCCCGGCCACTACCCCTTCGTCTCCCACGTCATGGTCGACGCCGAGCGGGGGGCCCACGGGATCCTCGAGGTCACCCCCTGAGGTCAGCCGCCTGGTCCAGTTTCCGCGTCGCCCTGGCCTCCAGCGCACGAGCAGCCAAGCCGACGTCGTCGGGGTAGACGACCTCCTCCAGCGAGAGCCCGAGGGCCGGCATCACGGTGACCCGCGGATCGCGTACGCCGCCCTGGAGCACCTCTCCCGGGAACGTCACCGGGGCACGCCCATCCCCCACCAGGACGACCGAGCCGACGAGCGCCCGCACCATGGAGTGGCAGAAGGCGTCGGCGACGACGGTGCCCTCCACGATGGCCGGGGCGACCCGCTCCCAACGGAAGTCGAGCAGCGTGCGGATCGTCGTCGCACCGGCACGTCGCTTGCAGAACGGCGCGAAGTCGTGGAGTCCCACCAGGTTTCGCGCTGCCTGGTTCATGGCAGCCACCTCGAGGGGGCCGCCGCCAATGACCACGGTGTCCCGGCGCCGCAAGGGGTCGAGCAGGGCCGGGTCCTCGCAGATCCGATAGACGTACCGGCGTCGCAGCGCCGAGAACCGGGCGTCGAACCCGGGCGAAGCGACCGATACCGACCGGACGATGACGTCCGCGGGCAACACCCCGTTCAACCGGAGGACCGCCGCCTGCTCCGGCAGCCGGTCCGACCGTCCGGGCAGGACCGCCCAGGCCGAGACGTCGACGTCCGCGTGGGCCACCTGACCGCGGGCATGGACCCCGGCGTCGGTGCGCCCCGCGACGACGAGCCGGACCGGTTCGGGGGCGCGCAGGACGGTCGTGAGCGCCGCCGACACTGCGCCCTCGACGGTCCGCCGGCCGGGTTGCTGGGCCCAGCCGGAGAAGTCGGTGCCGTCGTAGCCGAGGTCGAGGCGGATCCGCAGCGGCACGGCAGCGACATCGGGCACGACGGCGAGCCTAGTCTTGCCCGGGTGAGCACTGTCGCGGCTGTGGCCGTCCCGTCGCGGGAGCGGGTCGGCGTCGCCGCGACCTTCTTCGTCCAGGGACTGCTGTTCATCACCTTGACCACCCACCTGCCGCAGACCAACGATCGTTTCTCGCTCGACTCCACCCAACTCTCACTCGTCCTGCTCGGGGTCGTCCTGCTCGCCGGCGTCGGCTCGGTCATCGC
Source organism: Nostocoides sp. (assembly GCA_039923915.1). Lineage (GTDB taxonomy): Bacteria > Actinomycetota > Actinomycetes > Actinomycetales > Dermatophilaceae > Nostocoides. The sequence goes on from JBDTBX010000073.1 coordinate 4,260, forward strand.
AGAGCAGGTGGCCAAGCGGGCCGACAGCGCGAGTGCGCTGCGGACCGGCCTGGTCATGCTCGCGATCGGGCTCGGGGGGTTCGCGCTGCTGCCCAGCGAGGCGCTCGCGCTCGGGGTCGGGGCCGTCTATGCCGTGGGGCTGGGGATGGTCGACGCCGCAGGCAACATGCAGGCGGTGGCTCTCGAGCACCGCTACGGGCGACCGATCCTGCCCTCGTTCCACGGCTCGTGGACCGCCGGCGGGATCCTCGCCACGATCCTGGCGCTGGCGACCGGGCACCTCGGCCCGGCCGGGGCGATCGGCCCGCTCGCCGTCGTCGCCCTGGTCGCCGCCGCCCTGCCGATGCTGGCCCGCGACCGGGGCGAAGCGGCGACGAACGTCGCGGTCACCGGCGTCCCGTGGCGCCGGATCGTGCTGGTCGGCATCGCCCTCGTCCTCTTCTACATGGTGGACACGGCGTCCTCGACCTGGGGGCCGGTCTACCTCCATCATGAGTTCGGGACCGACCTGGCCAACGTCGCGATCGCCACCCTCCCCTACCTCGTCGCGACCCTGGCCGCGCGGATGGCCGGCGACTGGGCGGTGACCCGCTACGGCGTCGTGACCCCCCTGCGGGCCGGCGCCGTCGTCGCGGCGGTTGCCCTGGCGGTCATCGTCTTCGCGCCGACCACGTCGGTCGCGGTCGCGGGCTTCGCCCTGCTCGGCCTCGGGGCTGGAGTGGTGGCCCCGCTGTCCTTCTCGGCCGCGGCGTCAATCGCCGGCGGCGCGACGACCGACCCCGAGGAACGCCGTCGGCGGGTGGACGCCGTCATCGCCCGGTTCAACCAGTTCAACTACGCCGGTGCGCTCCTCGGCGCCGTCGTCACCGGGCTCGTCGGCGCCGGCTCGCTCCGCGTCGGCTTCGCCCTGCCGATGGTCCTCGTCCTCGGCATCTGGCCGCTGGCAAAGTCGTTCGCGGCCAGGTGAGCGTGCGGCATACGGTGGTCCCGTCGAACGCCCCACCCTCGCCGAAGCCGCGTTCTTCGAGCGGCGCGACGGCATCTACTGGCGGGCTGGCGGCACGGTCGCGGACCCTTGACGCCCGGCCGGTGGTCCGCACCCGACCGTTGGCGCCCTACCCGCAAAGACTCGGGTGCGGAGCCGACTGACCCGAGAACCCCATAACGTGAGCGGTCAGGGCTGCGCGTCGAGGGCCTTGACGAGCCGAGCCGGTGCGGTGTTGCGGTAGGACATCTGGACCAACTCGCCCACCTCGGCCCAGTCGACCTCCCCGCCGCGGAAGTTCAGCCCGATCCAGCCGTACGCGCCGACGTAGCCCGGCACGAAGAACCGCTCGTCGGTGAGCAGCGCCACTCGCTCGTCGGGGTCGGGCAGGAACAGCACCGACTGGGCGTAGTCGTCGGCGTGGTGGTCGCCCTTGACGACGCCGCCGAACATGGCGAACACCTTGACCGTGAAGAAGTTCGGCCGACCGTGAGAGATCTTCTCCGCTGCCTCCGGGAGCGCCAGCACCACCCGTCGGAGCCGGTGGAGGAGCGGGTCGTCGTCGCGGTAGCGCAGTGGATGGGGCTGGGGCGCAGGCACGCCAAGACCCTACGCGCCAAGGGCTCCCGGCAGACGGCCACGCGACCAAACCCGACGTTCCGGCTACCGAACTGGCTACCGAACCGTAGGTGCTGTGGTCCGGACCACTACGGTGCAGTAGGCGGTCCGGTAACTGGCGAAGCGCCCCCGACCAGCTGGTCAGGGGCGCTTCGGGTACCGCGAGCAAGGAGGCTCAGGCTTCGGGCTCGTCCAGGTGCTGCTTGGCGGCGCCACCGGCCGGCTCGAAGCCGGCGGCCTCGGCGGCCTCAGCGGTGGCGAACCAGACCTCGGCCACGGTGGCGTCGTACCACTGCGAGCCGGGGGTGTGGAACTTCATCGAGTCCGCGTTGCCCTTGACGTCGAAGCCCTCAGGGGCCGAGCCGTCCTCGAGCGGGGCGTGGCTGGCCGGGCCGAAGTCAGCGGCGGCGGGGGCCACCGCCTCGGTGCCGTCGGCGGACTTGTCGAACTTCTCGGACTTCTCGGCCTTGTCGGACTTCTCGGACTTCTCGGACTTGTCGGCCTTGTCGGCCTTGGCAGTCCTGTCCTTGGCCGAGCGCTTGGTCGCGGCCTCGGCCTCCTTGACGGTCGCCTTCTTGGCCACCGGCTCGCGGACGAGCTCGATGACGACCATGGGGGCGTTGTCGCCCTTGCGGGGGGCGATCCTGGTGATCCGGGTGTAACCGCCGGCGCGCTCGGCCACGTCGGGAGCGATCTCGACGAACAGGCGGTGGACGACACCCTTGTCACGGATGACGGTCATGACCCGGCGACGGGCGTGCAGGTCACCGCGCTTGGCGAAGGTGACGAGCCGCTCGGCGAGCGGCCGCAGCCGCTTGGCCCGGCCTTCAGTGGTGGTGATCCGGTCGTGCTCGAACAGCGAGGTGGCCAGGTTGGCCAGCATCAGTCGTTCGTGCGCCGGACCGCCGCCGAGGCGGGGACCCTTGGTGGGGGTGGGCATTGGTTCTCCTCGAGACTACTGACCGCGCCGCGGGACGTGCGGGTGGTCGGGGTGCGGGTGGGTCAGAGCTGCTCATCCTCGACGAAGGTCAGGTCGTCGTCGCCGAGGTCGTCGTCGTAGGTGTCGCCGTATGATGCGAGGGCGCTGGGGTCGAACCCGGCCGGGCTGTCCTTGAGCGACAGGCCCATGCCGTGCAGCTTGGCCTTGACCTCGTCGATCGACTTCTGGCCGAAGTTGCGGATGTCGAGCAGGTCGGCCTCGCTTCGACCGACGAGCTCACCCACGCTGTGGATGCCCTCGCGCTTGAGGCAGTTGTAGGACCGGACGGTGAGGTCCAGGTCCTCGATCGGCAAGGCCAGGTCGGCAGCCAGGGCGGCGTCGGTCGGTGACGGGCCCATGTCGATGCCCTCGGCCTCGACGTTGAGCTCGCGGACCAGGCCGAACAGCTCGACGAGGGTCTTGCCGGCCGAGGCCATCGCGTCGCGCGGGGCCATCGAGTGCTTGGTCTCGACGTCGAGCACGAGCTTGTCGAAGTCGGTGCGCTGCTCGACGCGGGTGGCCTCGATCTGGTAGCGGACCGCGAGGACCGGGCTGTAGATGGAGTCGACGGGGATCCGACCGATCTCCTGGTCGCCGGCCTTGTTCTGCTGGGCCGAGACGTAGCCGCGGCCCCGCTCGACGGTCAGCTCCATCTCCAGCTTTCCCTTGTCGTTGAGCGTGGCGATGTGCAGGTCGGTGTTGTGGATCTCCACGCCGGCCGGCGGAGCGATGTCAGCGGCGGTGACGGCGCCGGCGCCCTGCTTGCGCAGGTACATGACGACCGGCTCGTCGTGCTCGCTGGAGACGACCAGGCCCTTGAGGTTGAGGATGATCTCGGTCAGATCCTCCTTCACGCCCGGGATGGTCGAGAACTCGTGGAGCACACCGTCGACGCGGATGCTCGTGACGGCCGCACCGGGGATCGAGGAGAGCAGGGTGCGGCGCAGGGTGTTGCCGAGGGTGTAGCCGAAGCCGGGCTCGAGCGGTTCGATGG
>JBDTBX010000074.1:0-8810 GCA_039923915.1 Nostocoides sp.
CCGGCTACCGGATGGTCGCCAACACCGGCCCGGCGGCGCACCAGACCGTCTTCCACGCGCACGTCCACGTCCTCGGCGGCCGGTCAATGGCGTGGCCGCCCGGCTGAGCGGCCAACTAGACTGGACGGCACGATGACTGAACCTGCCGACCAGCGCCTCGCGGGTGGCGCCGAGGGTGCCGCTGCCGCGGACCCGGGCCGCCGGCATACGCCGACCCACACCGTGGTCGTCCCGCCAGGCGTCAACATGGTGACCCTCCTCGGCCCTCGTGACGAGTTGCTGCGGACGATGGAGCGGGCCTTCCCGCGCGCCGTGATCCATGTGCGCGGCAACGAGTTCCACGTCACCGGGCCGAGCGTCGACATCGCCCTCGTCGAGCGGACCATCGATGAGCTGCTCGCCGTCATCGAGGCCGGTCAGCCGCTCAACCGGGACGCCGTGGAGCGGTCGATCCAGATGCTGCGAGCCAACTCCGTCGAGCGGCCGGCCGACGTGTTGACGATGAACATCGTCTCCAACCGGGGACGGACGATCCGGCCCAAGACGCTGGGCCAGAAGCACTACGTCGACGCCATCGACACCCACACCATCGTCTTCGGTATCGGCCCGGCGGGCACCGGCAAGACTTACCTCGCGATGGCCAAGGCGGTCGCCGCCCTGCAGGCCAAGCAGGTCAACCGGATCATCCTGACCCGGCCGGCGGTCGAGGCGGGCGAGCGGCTCGGCTTCCTGCCCGGCACCCTCAACGACAAGATCGACCCCTACCTCCGGCCGCTCTACGACGCCCTCCACGACATGGTCGACCCCGAGTCGATCCCCAAGCTGATGGCGGCCGGAACGATCGAGGTCGCCCCGCTGGCCTACATGCGGGGCCGGGCGCAACCACTCGATGCCCTCGTGCTCACGCCTGAGGGATTCTGCGAGATCGGCGACCTTGCAGTCGGCGACCTCGTGATCGGATCGGACGGGCAGGCCACACCGGTCATCGGCGTCTACCCGCAGGGCCGCAAGGAGATATACCGGGTCACCACCCAGGACGGAGCGTCCACCCGAGCCTGCGGCGAGCACCTGTGGACCGTTCGCACGCTCAGTGACAAGCGTCGGGGAACCCAGCGGGTGCTCGAGACGCAGCAAATGATCGGCTCGCTGCGCAAGCACCACGACCACCAGTTCGAGTTGCCCATGATGGCCCCGACCGAGTTCGTGCCGGTCGACATACCCATGGACCCGTATGCCCTGGGCCTGCTCCTCGGCGACGGGTGCCTCACCGGTTCGACCACTCCGTCCTTCGCCACGGGTGATCCCGAGCTCGCGGAGGCACTCGAGGCCGCGCTGCCCGGCATAGAACTCGTTGCTCGCGGACCCGTGAACGTCGTTCTCCGCAACCTCAATGGTCACCGCGGTGGTGTCGTCGTCGAGAACCCGGTCATGGGCATCGTGCGCGACCTCGGTCTCGCGGGCGCGCGGTCAGCGACCACGTTCATCCCCCTGACTTATCTGCTGAACTCCTACGCGGTCCGCCTCGCTGTGCTCCAGGGGCTGCTGGACACCGATGGCGGCCCGGTCACCCAGGCGGGCCGCACGTGTCGTGTCCAGTACACGACGCTCTCACCGGTCCTCGCCGACGCCGTCACCTTCCTCGTCCGCTCTCTGGGCGGCATTGCCCATCGACGGCTCCGTCCGGCCGAAGGGCGCAAGCCTGGCTTCGCCAATGGGCGCCCCGTCCCGTATCGGTCAGGTGCGCACACTTTCGACATCAGGCTCCCGGAAGGTGTCGCGCCGTTCCGCATGGCCAGCAAGGTCGCGGCATACGAAAGAACCGGTGGCCGTCGGCCGAGGCGGTTCATCGACCGGATCGAGTCCCTTGGCTCGGCCGATACGGTCTGTATCCAGGTCGCAGCCGCTGACTCCCTCTACGTGACCGACGACTTCATCGTCACCCACAACACCCTCAACGATGCGTTCATCATCCTGGACGAGGCGCAGAACACCTCTCCGGAGCAGATGAAGATGTTCCTCACCCGGCTCGGGTTCGGCTCCAAGATGGTCGTCACCGGTGACGTCACCCAGGTCGACCTGCCCGGTGGGACGCTGTCCGGCCTGCGTGTCGTGCGGGACATCCTCGTCGGGGTCGAGGACGTGCACTTCTCGATCCTCACGGCCCAGGACGTCGTGCGGCACCGGCTCGTGGGCGCCATCGTCACGGCATACGCCACATGGGACGAGACCCACCAACAACGTGGCAGTCAACAGGGGAGGGGGCCGCGTGAGCATCGACGTGCACAACGAGACTGAGGTCCCCGTCGACGAGCTCGAGCTCGTGGCCTGTGCCCGTTATGTGCTCCGCGAGATGCGGGTCCACCCGCAGGCCGAGCTGGCGATCACCCTCGTCGACGAAGCCGCCATGGAGACCCTGCACGTGCAGTGGATGGACCTGCCCGGACCGACCGACGTCATGAGCTTCCCGATGGACGAGCTGCGCCCCGGGCCTGCGGGTTCGACGAGTGAGGCCGGCATGCTCGGGGACGTCGTCCTGTGCCCCACAGTCGCCGCCCGGCAGGCCGCCGACGCCGGTCACGCCACCGAGGAGGAGCTCCTGCTCCTCACGACGCACGGCATCTTGCACCTGCTCGGCTACGACCACGCGGAGCCCGAGGAGGAGAAGGAGATGTTCGAGCTGCAACGCCAGCTGCTGCTCACCTTCCTCGCCGGGCGCGGCCGCACCGCCTGACCGCGCCGATGGTCACCACCCTGCTCACCTTCGCCGTCGTGGCGATCCTGTTGGCGTTCGCCCTCGCGGCGGTCGAGGAGGCGCTCTGGCGCGTCTCCCGGGTCCGCGCGGCGGAGATGTTCGAGGACGACCTGCCCGGCTCGACGGCCCTGGTGCGCATCCTCGACGACTCCGCGGCCTACCTCTCGGTGACCACGTTCGTCCGCGTCGTCTGCGAGTCGGCTGCGATGGCGATGATCACGGTCGCGGCCAAGACGCTGGTGGCCGGCACGTGGAAGCCACTACTCATCGCGGTCGGGATCATGGCGCTGATGAGCTTCGTCGTCGTCGGCGTCTCGCCGCGGACCCTTGGCCGTCAACACGTCGACGCCGTCGCTCGCCTCGGTGCACCGGTCGTCGTCTGGCTGCGCCGGGTCCTCGGGCCGCTGGCCCGGCTGCTCGTCGCGATCGGCAATGCCGTGACCCCGGGCCGGGGCTACCGCGACGGCCCGTTCCAGAGCGAGTCCGAGCTGCGCGACCTCGTCGACCTGGCTGGGGAGAACTCGCTCATCGAGGCCGACGAGCGGGAGATGATCCATTCCGTCTTCGAGCTCGGCGACACGATCGCCCGCGAGGTGATGGTCCCGAGAACCGACATGGTGACGATCGACCACGAGCGGCTCGGACGGCACGCGATGTCGCTCTTCCTGCGCTCCGGCTTCTCACGGATCCCCGTCGTCGGCGAAGGATCCGATGACGTCCTGGGCCTGCTCTACTTCAAGGACGTCGCCCGTCGACTGAACGGCGACGCCGAGGCGGGCGGGCAGCCGGTGACCGCGATGATGCGCCCCATTCACTTCGTCCCGGAGTCCAAGCCGGTCGACGACCTGCTGCGTGACATGCAGCGCGAGCAGAGCCACTTCGCCCTCGTCGTCGACGAGTACGGCGGCACGGCGGGCCTGGTGACGATCGAGGACATCATCGAAGAGATCGTCGGCGAGATCGCCGACGAGTACGACCGCGAGGAGCCCGAGGTCGAGGACCTCGGCGACGGCCGCTACCGGGTCGACGCCGGCATGGACATCGAGGATCTCGGCGACCTGTTCGGCATGGAACTCGAGGACGACGAGGTGTCCACGGTCGGAGGCCTCGTCGGTAAGACCATCGGCAAGGTGCCCATCGTCGGCTCGACGTGTGAGGTGCACGGGCTGGTGCTCGTCGCCGAGCGGATGGCCGGGCGGCGCCACCGCATCGCCTCGGTCATCGTCGAGCGGGTCCCGGTGCCCACGACCGTCGAGGAGACCGAGACCCATGGTGACAGCGGCTCCGACGGGACCAACAGGACGCACGCCGACGCCGAGAGCAGCACCCGCCACGAGGTCTCGGAGGCCCCCCTGAAATGACCACGTATGCCGCAGGGTTCGCCTGCCTCATCGGCCGGCCCAACGCGGGCAAGTCGACGCTGACCAACGCCCTCGTGGGCCAGAAGGTCGCCATCACCTCATCCAAGCCCCAGACGACCCGACACACGATCCGCGGGATCGTGACGACTGACTCCAGCCAGCTCGTCCTCGTCGACACCCCGGGTCTGCACAAGCCGCGAACGCTCCTCGGGGAGCGGCTCAACGACCTTGTCCGGCAGGCCATCCACGAGGTCGACGTCGTCGGGTTCTGCCTGCCCGCCGACCAGCGAATCGGGCCCGGCGACCAGTACATCGCCGCCCAGCTGAAGGATCTCCGCCAGGTCCGGCGTCGCCCGGTGGTCGCCATCGCGACGAAGACCGACCGGGTCGACCGGGCGCGGCTCACCGAGCACCTCATCGCCATCGACCGGCTGGGGGAGTGGGCCGACATCGTCCCCTGCTCGGCCGTCAGTGGCGAGCAGGTCGACGTCCTCGCCAGCGTGCTGTCCTCGCACCTGCCGTCCTCGCCCGGCCCCCTCTATCCCGAGGGTGTCCTCACCGACGAGCCCGAGGCGATCATGATCGCCGAACTCGTCCGGGAGGCGGCCCTGGAGGGTGTCCGTGACGAGCTGCCGCACTCCCTCGCCGTCGTCGTCGAGGAGATGCTGCCGCGCGCGGATCGCCCCGACGACATGCCGCTGCTCGACATCCGGGTCAACGTGTTCGTCGAGCGCCCCTCGCAAAAGGCCATCGTCATCGGCAAGGGCGGTTCCCGACTGCGCGAGGTCGGGTCCAACGCGCGCCGCGGCATCGAGGCCCTGCTGGGCCAGCGGGTCTTCCTCGACCTGCACGTCAAGGTGGCCAAGGACTGGCAGCGCGACCCGAAACAGCTGCAGCGCCTCGGCTTCTGACCGTTCGAGGACGTCAGCCCGTCGGGGTGACGTCGATCTGCCAGTGGTGCCAGGTCTGGGTGACGAGCATCCCGAGCCGCTCGTAGAGCGGGAGCGCTCCCGTCCGCGAGTCGGTGCTCAGCTCGCTCACCGTGGCGCCGTGCGCGCGTCCGTTCCCGAAGCCATCGGCGAGCAGCGCCTGGGCCAGACCGCGTCCGCGCTCAGTGCGGCATACGGCCAGCTGGTCGACGTATGCCGTGTGCTCGGCGAGCATGAGGGTGCAGACCCCGACGATGGCTCCGTCCGGCCCGGTGACGACCCGCATCTGCCAGGGCGCGAAGCCGTCGCGCTCGGGAACGGCGGCCATCCAGTCCTCGTAGGGGAACGGCTGGCGCTCGGGCCACTCGTTGAACGCAGCCTCGACGACCCGGTGGACGAGTGGCAGCTCGGTGGCCGGGTCGACGTCGCGCAGGGCGTACCCGTCGGGCAGGGGCCGGTCGGCGATCTCGGCCTCCGGTGGGAGTTGCAGCACCCACGAGGTCCAGCCCCGGTGGTAGCCCAGATCGGCGAACACGACCTCGCCGTCGGACCCGGCCGGGACGGTCATCCCGACCCGCGTTCCCCCGTCCGCCGCGCAGACCGCCTGGGTCCAACGGGCCAGCGCACTACCGATGCCGCGCCCCCGGTGTGAGGGCAGCACGACGCCGTCGGCGCGGCGCGTCCGGTAGACGTCGCACCCGGCAACGAGCAGGTCGCCGTCCCAGACACCCATCGAGTGGCGTGCCAGATCCACCGACGGGCGGGCCCAGTCGCCGATGACGTCGGCCACCTCGATGGCCGCCTCGCCAGCGTCGTGAAGCTCGGCCGCGGCATACATGGCGTGGAACGCCTGCGCATCGCCGGTCACGAACGGGCGGGCGATGAGGTGCTCGGGCAGGCCGTCCAGCGGCCGGGCGATCGCGGGCATGTCGACATGGTGCACCTATCCTTGGGGGATGCGCATCGGAGTTTTCGGAGCCACCGGCCAGGTCGGCGGGGTCATGCGGACCCTGCTCGCCGAGCGGGGCTTCCCCGTCGACGACATCCGCTTCTTCGCCTCGGAGCGGTCCGCCGGCACGACGCTGCCGTGGGCCGACGGCGAGGTGACGGTCGAGGACACCGCGACGGCCGACTTCGGCGGCCTGGACATCGCGCTGTTCTCCAACGGTGGTGCGAGCTCACGGCAGTACGCCCCACAGGTGGCCGCCGCGGGGGCGACCGTGATCGACAACTCCTCGGCCTGGCGCAAGGACCCCGACGTCCCGCTCGTCGTCAGCGAGGTCAACCCCGGCGACCTCGACAAGATCCCCAAGGGCATCGTCGCCAACCCCAACTGCACGACGATGGCCGCGATGCCGATCCTCGCGCCGCTGCACCGGCAGGCCGGGCTGGTCCGCCTGCACATCGCCTCCTACCAGGCCGTGTCCGGTTCCGGCGGCGCCGGCGTCCGGGAGCTCGACCGGCAACTTCGCGGCGGGTATGCGGCGGGCGACCCGACGGGCCTGGCCCTCGACGGCCGGGCGATCGCGGTGCCCGAAGCCCAGCTGTATGCGGTGCCCGTCGGCTTCAACGTCGTCCCGCTCGCCGGTTCGCTGGTCGATGACGGCTCGCTGGAGACCGACGAGGAGCAGAAGCTGCGGGGCGAGTCGCGCAAGATCCTGCACATCCCCGACCTGCGGGTCTCCGGCACCTGCGTCAGGGTGCCCGTGTTCAGCGGCCACTCGCTGGCCATCCACGCCGAATTCTCCGGCGACATCGCTGCCGACGAGGCGCTCGACCTGCTCAAGAACGCGCCCGGTGTCGTCGTCACCGATGTCCCCAACCCGCTCGAGGCCACCGGTCGCGACGAGGTGTTCGTCGGCCGGGTCCGTGCCGACCAGGCCGCTCCCGACGGCAAGGGGCTCGTGCTCTTCGCCGTCGGCGACAACCTGCGCAAGGGTGCTGCCCTCAACGCGGTCCAGGTCGCCGAGGCCCTGCTCTCCCGCCGCTGAGACCATCGGGCGGTCAGGCGGACAACATCCCCAGGGTGGGGAAGTCGCGCCCGAGGACGCGAGCCGGGTCGGTGTCCAGCACGTGCCGGGTCAGGTCGGCGTAGACCGCGCGGAAGTCGGTCGTCATCTTCAGGTCGCCGGCATCCAGGTCGGTCAGGTTCGGCGGCTCTCCGTACAGGCCCCCCCGGACCGGCGCGCCCACGAGGAACACCGGGCCGGCGGTGCCGTGGTCGGTACCGGAGGAGGCGTTGGCCTGGACCCGTCGACCGAACTCGGAGTAGACGGCCAGGACCACCGCGTCGCGACGGGGGCTGTTCGCGAGGGCAGCCCAGAACTGCGAGACGGCCTTGTCCAGCACCCCGAGCGCTGCCTCCTGGGTTCCCTTCTCGGCCGCGTGGGTGTCGAACCCACCGAGGCTGACCGTGTAGACGGTGGTGGGTACTCCCGCCGCGATGCACCGGGCCGCGACGTCGAGCTGGCGGCCGAGGTCGCTCTGCGAGCCACCCGATCCAGCGGGTGACTGGGGGTCCTGCTCGGTCGAGGTGGCGCTCGGAGTCGGCTTGCCGGGGGCGGACAGCGCCGGCGACAGGGTCCGCTGGATCTGCAGCTCGGCGTTGCACGCCCGGGCGACGAGCGCGTCGGCCGTGGTGTCCTGGGTGGACCCCTTCGCCAGCCCGGAGACCGCACCGGCGAACACCGTTGGCGCCGAGCCATCTCCGGTTGTGCCGATGGCCGCGGCGGCCGACCGTGCGCCGACGGCCAGCGGAGGGAGCACGGAGCCGACGTTGACGCAGCGAAGCGGGTCATCGCCCGTCGCGTCCAGCCAGCGTCCGATCCAGCCGGTGTTGACCGGCTCGTCGGGGCTGGCGGTCTGCCAGATGTCCATCGACCGGAAGTGGCTTCGATCTGGTTTGGGGTAGCCGACGCCCTGCACGACGGCGAGTTGCTTGCGGTCCCAACTGGCTTTGAAACCCTTCAACGCCGGATTGAGGGCCATCGTGTCGGTGAGGACGAGTGCGTCGGCAGGGGCGTAGGCGAGGCCGGCCCGCTGGCTCTGGTACGTCGCGTCGTGCACCGGAATCACGGTGTTCAGTCCGTCGTTGCCGCCGTAGAGGGTGACCAGGACCAAGACCTTGGCGCCCGTCTGGGCGGGGTCGGTGCGACCTCGGGAGAGTAGCTCCTCGACACCGATCGTGGTGGCCCCGGCCAGCAGCCCGACGCCGCCGACCACTCCCGATGCGATGAGCAGCTGGCGTCTGGTCAGCTTGTCGCCGTCTCCGGTGATACGCATGTCAGGACCCTTCAGGGGACGTCAATGGACGAGATACTCGGCGGTGTTCAGGGCGACCGCGACGAGGGCTGCGGGCTTGGCCGCATACGGGCGAAGGGCGGTGGCGCTGCGGTCCGACCACCCGCCGATGCCGAGCAGGTGAGCGACCGTGTCGAGCCGGTCGGTGGCCGATGCCTGCTCGATGCTCGACAGGTCGCCCTTGCTGGCAAGCGCTTGACCGGTGCTCAGGCGGGTGCTGAGCGCCGCCGCCGAGAGCCAAGCCTGCCCGCCCGGCCACCCGCCGACACTGGGCGGATAGAGCGGCAGCTGTCCGAGGGTTCGCAGGCTGGCGCCGAGACGGCGCACGGTCTGGTCGTCGGACAGGTCGACGTGGAGTGCGCGGACCGCGCCCACGGCCCACTCGACCGGGGAGACGACCTGCGACCCCTCGGCGGACGTGAACTCGGGTGAGGCCATCATCGCCCGGACAGCCGCGGTGAGGTCTCG
>JBDTBX010000075.1:0-3441 GCA_039923915.1 Nostocoides sp.
GGTTCAGCGCCCGCCACTGCTCCGTTGGGGCCTTGGGCCACGATCATCGCGGTCGCTGCTGCGACGGCCGCGGCGCGCGAGAGGGTGCGCAGGGCGCCACCCACCCGTCTGCTCTCGTGCCAGCGAGACACCCGTTTCCCTTCAGGGCTTGGAGCGGCCGACCCATTCGCCGTCCCGGGCATCCGACTCGGGGCTACAGGTCCGCAAGCCACGTTAGGACGGGCTCTGAACGACCTCCATCGGCCGTTCGGTGGACACGGAGGAGTCCTCCGGAACGGTCCAAACGGACGAATCGCCACTCGACTCGTCCGTGATCAGTGGGCCGTTCAGGCCTCATGGCGACCCCGGCGAAGGCACCAATTCGGTTTCTCTTCAACCGAACTCGCACGGGCCGACCACCCCGCTCCAGGCGCTTGTCAGGATCCGCCGCGCCGTTTTCCTCGATGTCAAGTCGAACCGACAAGTAACTTCTGGTTCTCGGTCAGGCGCCCAGCCCGACGGCGATGTCGACGGCCGTGCTGGTGGACGAGCGTTCCTCCGGCGAGCTGGGTCGTTGGGGTCAGTGGCGAGGGGCGATGAGCGTCCACCACGGGTCGACGTCGCCGACCTCGGAGGGGTCGATCCGCTCCCCCGGACGCGGTACGACGATCCGGACGTCGCGGGCCTTGGCCTCGGCCCAGAGCCGGTCGACCGGCTCCGACCACGGGTGCGGGGCGAGCCGGAAGGTGCCCCAGTGCACCGGCACGACGAGCGCAGCGCCCACGTCGACGGCCGTCGCGATGCCCTCCTCGGGGGTCATGTGGATGTCCGGCCAGCTCTCCGAGTAGGCGCCGACCTGGATGAGCGCGACGTCGAACGGACCCTCGGCTGCACCGATCTCGGTGAAGCCGTCGAAGTAGCCACCGTCTCCGGAGTAGAAGACCTTGTGCGTGGCGTCCGCGATGACCCACGAGGCCCACAGGGTCCGGTCGCGGTCGCGCAGGCTGCGGCCGGAGAAGTGCTGGGCGGGCGAGCAGACAAGCCGCACACCGGCGACGGACGTCGACTCGTTCCAGTCCAGCTCGGTGATCCGCCCGACCGGCACGCCCCACGACTGCAGATGCGCGCCGATCGCCAACGGCACGACGAACTGCGCCGACGTCGACGAGGCGAGGGCTTTGATCGTCGGCATGTCGAGGTGGTCGTAGTGGTCGTGGCTGATGACGACGGCGTCGATCGGCGGCAGGTCGGCGAGGGCGACGGGGACGTCGTGGAGGCGCTTGGGACCGACGAGCGACGACGGCGAGCAGCGGTCGCTCCACACCGGGTCGATGAGGATCCGGCGGTCGTCGAGCTCGAGGAGCACCGTCGCGTGGCCGAGCCAGGTGACCCGCAGACCCGCGGTGTGAGCGCCCGCCGCAGCAGCAGCCGAGGCGGCCGCCGTGTCGTGGACGAGCGGCACCGGCAGGCGCGGCACCCGCTCGTCCCCGTTCTTCGTGAGCTGCCGGAGCGTCGCGCTCATCGGCGTCGCGTCACGCGCCGGGTGCGGCCGGTTGTGGAACTGCCCCGCGGCATACTGCGGGCTCTTCTCGACCCGCTCGCGGCGGGCCCCGGTCGCGGCCGCGCCGAACTGGCTCGGGAGCTCGCGCGCCGCCCAGAGGAGGGCGGCGAGGCTGCCCATCCCCGCCACGGCGGCACTGGTGCGGCGGGTCAGGCTCATCTGGTTCACTCCACGGGTCAAGCGACAGTCGGATGCCGTGTGCAACGGTCCCGCCTACCGCCCTTGTTCCGGTCCTGCCCCGCCGGCCCGCTCTGGCCAGCCCGCGGCGACCGCGGTCACCCGGTCGGTGCGGTGCCGTTCCTCCCCGTCGAACTGCCCGCGCACACGACGACGAAGTCCTCGTAGACGTACCGACCGGGGTGGTCGCCGATCTCGGCGAGGGCGGTGGCGACCGCGCGCAGGTGGTCGACGGTCATGGCCAGCGGCGCCTCGTCGGGGTGGTGCACCGTCCGGATCGGGTGGTCGACGCCGGGGGTCGCGCTCATCTCGATGTGGCAGCCGAGGACGGCGCTGACCGGGTGGTCGCCCGCGTCGGCGAAGGCGATGAGCCGGTCGATCGTCGCGGCATACGCAGCCCAGTCCTCGACGTAGAGCCGGCCCGGATAGACGGTGTCGCCCGTGAGCAGGAAGCCGGTCCGGTCGTCGTGGAAGGTGATCGCCGCCGCGTCGTGGCCGGGGCTGGCGATGCAGGTGACCGTGCGCCCGCCGAGGTCGAAGGCGGTGGTCCGGTCCAGGTCGCTCGGGTCGAGTCCGAAGACGTCGTATGCCGCGTGCGCGTCTGGGGGGACGACTCTGGTGAGCGGGCGGTCGGCGAACTGGACGTCGCCGGCGATGTGGTCGCTGTGGGAGTGGGTGTGGGCGACGACGAGCTCGTAGCCCGCTCTGGGGTGGGCGGCCAGCCAGTCGCCGAGCACCCGGTCGACGGTCGGTCGGAGCGGCAGGTACTCGACCTTTGCTGTCGCGCCGGTGTCGAGGAGCAGAGCCCGGTCGGTGCCGAGAAGGAGGTAGAGGAACGGCGCCTCGTAGTGGACGGCCATGTTCTGACGCAGGATCACCGTGGCCGGGTCGTGGTGGTGGATCTGGAGGTCGGGGTCGGTGTTGTGCTTGGCCGAGACCGAGCCACGGATCCACTCGGCGGGGAGGGCGTTCATCGTGGCATTCTGCCCGTGGCCCGGCCAGAAACCGGCCAGGGACACAGAGCCGCTGGATGGCCGGGGACTCGCGAGTCCGGCCACCCAGCGGCCTGGGGGTGCCTCGGTCAGGTCACCGCGTCCTGACACCGATCACGGCGAGGTCGGGGTACATGTTGCTGGCCGGGTCGACCAGGTAGTTGGTGACGTCGGACCCGTGCAGCAGGTAGAACCGGCTGATGTCGAGCGGGATGTAGGCCACGGTCTGGCCGAGGTACTTGTCCAGTCCGGCGTATGCCGCGTTCTGCTCGGCCGCCGTCGGCTTGCTCGCGGCGTCGTCCATCATCTGGTTGGCCTTGTCGTCCTTGAAGTTGCCGTAGTCCTGACCATTGGTCTTGGAGTTCAGGTTGACCCGGCTGTCGAACAGTGGCGGGATGACGGTCGAGATGCCCGGCCAGTCAGCACCCCAGCCACCCCACAGGACGTCGCCGCCCTTGTAGTTCACGTCCTGGATCACGTCGTAGTACGTGTCCGGGAGCGAGTTGAGCGTGACCTTGAAGCCGGCCTTGTCCCAGGTGTCCTTGAGGGCGGCGAAGGCGTTGTCCGACGTCGGGGTGCCACCGGAGTAGGTCACCTTGATCGGGAACGGGATCGTGACACCCGCCGACTCGAGCATGGCCTTGGCGGCGACCGGATCGCCGGCGTCAGGAGCGGTGAACGCCGGGTTGGCCACGTACCCGGGGTTGGCCGGGTTGACGATCGACTTGGAGG
>JBDTBX010000076.1:0-5946 GCA_039923915.1 Nostocoides sp.
CGAGGGAGACGAGCAAGGACACCCGCGTCGCACCCTCCGGCGCGTTGCGGCTGTGCCGCTTGGGCAGCGAGTCCAGCAGCGACTCGAGCTGCTCCAGGAGGGTGGCCCGTTCGTCGTCGGTCAGCCAGGTCTCGCTCGAGCTGATGCCGACCATGCCCCTGGTGCTGTCGTCACCGATCTCCCTGGTGAGGATGCCGGCCAGGTTGCGGGCCAGAGCCTGCAGCTCGTCCTGGATGAGGGTGTTGATGACGCGCGCGCCCGCCGCGTCGCTGGGGTTGAAACTCACGCCGGTCGCGAGGGCGCGCCACGGCCGCTCGCGGCCATCCTCGCTGGTCTCGGCGCGCTCGGCGAACCCGTAGCGCGCCAGGGCCCTCAGGTGGTGGCTCACGGCCGAGGGGGACAGGCCGACCAGTTCGGACGCCTCGGTCGCGGTGAGGACGCGCCCCGCGGCCAGCTCGTTGATCAGCCGGCGCCGGGCGGGGTGGGCGAGTGCCTTGAGGGCAGCGGAGTCGGTGACCTTGAGGTCGTGCTTGGGGCGGTGGTCCGGTGCCATGGCGTCATCGTAGGCCCGGACGTGAAGGGTTGACTTCAGAAACTATGAAGGACTATCTTCACGTTTCATGAAAGAACTGCTTCAGATCAGGGACGCGCGGATCGCCATCGTCTCCCGCGCCGTGTCCCAGGTCGGCGACGCGATGACCCTCATCGCCCTGTCGGTCCTCATCGCCACGACCGGGCGGCCGCTCGACCTGACCGTCCTCCTCGTCGCCTTCGCGCTCCCGGTCGTCGCCCTCACGTCGTATGTCGGCCGGCTCGTCGACGCCCGCGACTCGCGGCTGCTGCTCACCGTGGCAGGCCTGGTCCAGGTCGTCGGGAGCGCCGGGTTGCTCGTCTCGACCCAGTTGCCGTGGCAGGTCGGCTGCATCCTGCTCGTCCAGTCCGGCCAGGCCGTGTCCGGGCCGGCCTGGGGCGCGCTGCTGCCGCGGATCGTGGGCGAAGAGCGGTTGACCAAGGCGATCGGGCTGCAGCAGGCGCTCGGCTCGGGCGCCTGGCTCGCCGGGACCGCGCTCGGCGGTCTGGCGTATGCCGCGGTCGGCTTCCGTGGCGTCGTCCTCGTTGACACCCTGACCTTCGCCGCCCTCGTGATCGCCGCCCGGCTGGTCCGCACCCGCCGCGCCCCCGCCGATACGTGTGCAGAAATCCTCCCCAAGTCGCGCACCGACGCCGGTCCGCGTGCAGAAATCCTCCCCAAGTCGCGCGCCGATCGGCTCGAGTCAGGCTGGCGGATCCTGCGCCGCGACCGGGTGTCGACGCTGCTCGTGGTCGGCCTCGTCGTCTTCGTGATGGCGCTGGAAGGCACCAACGTCGTGGAGTCGTTCCTCGTCATCGACGTCCTCGGTGCCGGTCCCGCGGCATACGGTCTCGTGGGTCTGACCCTTGGCGTCGGCGTGACCCTCGGCTCGATGCTCTCGGGCCGAGTCGAGGGCGACCGCCGGCGGATCGTCGTTCTGGCCGGTGCCGCCCTCGGCATGGGCCTGACGATCGGCGGAGCCGGTCTGGTTCCCGCGGTCGGCTGGCTGTTCCCGCTGTTCTTCGTCGCCGGCATCGGCAACGGGTTCCTCAACAGCCTCGGCTTCGGCCTGGTCGTCGGCCGGACCGCCGATGCCGCTCGCGGCCGGGTCCTCGCAACAGTCATGGGTGCGACCCGAGCCGGCTCGGTGATCTCCCTGCTCGCGGCCGGTGTGGCCGGTGGCCTGGTGGGCCCACGCCCCGTGTTCGTCGTCGGCGGGGTCCTGGCGATGGGCACGGCCGGACTCGTCCTTCGCGCTCGCGGCGCCGTCCACGCCGAGCCCAGCCCTCCCTCGACCGAGCCCCAATCCATTACCACCACAACCGAACCCACGCCCGCCGCAACCTGCTGCTAGCAGAGGTTGGATACCCCAGCGGACGGTGTGCGTCGCTCAGCGGAGGGAGCGGAGCAGCTCCCAGTGGTAGGCGTTCTCCCACGTGCCGTCGGGCAGCAGGTCGGTCGCGTGCTCGACGCCCCACCGGACGAAGCCGAGCCGCTCGAGGACCGAGTTGGATGCCACGTTGTCGGCGGCCGTGACCGCCGACAGGCGCGACAGGCCGAGGCCACCCTTGGCCTTGGGCGCGAACGCGTGGTCGACGGCCAGGTCACTCGCCGCCGTCGCGACACCTCGCCCGCGGGCCGAGGGGAACAGGAAGTAGCCCAGCTCGGCCCCCGGCTCACTGATCGGTGCACCGTGGTCGAACACCATCACCGCCCCCAGCGGTCGGTCGGTGCGCGCGTCGGCGATGCACCACGTGATCCCCTCTCCACGGGCGGCGCGCTCGCGCCGGACGAGCAGCCAGTACTCGAAGGTCAGGTCGCTCGGCGCCGCCCCCAGCGGCATGTGGTGGCTGGGGCCGTCGAGCGGTTCGGCATGCTCGATGTCGTCCTCGCGCCAGGCGCGCAAGCGGACGCCGTCGTCCTCGATCACCGGGATGTCGAGCCACGGCGTCAGCGGCACCATCGGCGCCAGCCGGGACAGGGACGCCACCCAGTGGTCGCAGGGCACCCGCTCGCCCGCCGGTCCGGCAGACGTCGGGCCCGGCATCTGCGGGATCGTGCCGTGCTGGACGAACCCGCACGCCCACGCGACCCGCCTGGACGCGAAGTTGCCGACGCGGGCCGCCCAGTGGATCCGGTCGAGCGAACCGTCGCCGAGCCCTTCCTCGAAGCCGTATGCCGCGAGGAGACGGACCGCGGCCGCCATCACGCCACGACCGCGTGCTGCCGGGTGCAGACCGAAGCCGATCTCGGCGATCCGCCCCGGTCGGGGCCGCAGGTCGATCGTTCCCGCGTAGACCGGTGCGCCGGTGGACTCGTCGGCGACCTCGATCGCCCAGTACCTGTTCCCGTCCGGCCGGCCCCACGCCTCCCGGATCAGAGCGAGGAAGCGCAGGGCATCGGCCTTGCGGTAGGGCCGGGGGACGCTCGTCCAGGCCATCGACTCGGGATCGGCGCACTGCTCGACGATGGCGTCGACGTCGGCCCGCTGGTGCGCGCGCAGGGTGACCGTCCCGTCGGTGAGGACCGGGACGATCCGCGGGAAGCTCGGTGCGGGAGCGGCGGAGGTGGAGCGGGTCACGGCGGCGAGCCTGCCGCACGCCGGGCGCCGCGTCCAGCCGACCCGTGCACAACCCAGCAGTTGTGCGGTGGTGAACGGGAGGTGGCGCTGTCTTGGCGCGGGGCGCGGGGCTCTGTGAGCGGGAGCCGAGCGCGCGGCATACGGCAGGAACGTCCGGCCCATCCGGTCCGTTCGACTACTCTGAGCGGGTCCGTGCGCGCGACGTCGTCTGCCGCGCCCGCCCGGCCCCAACACATCTGTCACCGCAAGGAGTTCCCCTCGTGCCCACGATCCTCGAGCGGCTGCTTCGCGCCGGCGAAGGCCGCATCATCAAGAAGCTCGAGGGCATCGCCGCCCAGGTCAACGCCATCGAGGAGGACTTCGAGAAGCTGACCGACGAGGAGCTGCGCGAGGAGACCACGAAGCTCAAGGCGCGGCTGGCCGACGGTGAGACCCTCGACCAGCTGCTGCCGGAAGCCTTCGCGGCCGTCCGGGAGGCGTCCAAGCGGACCCTGGGCAAGCGGCACTTCGACGTCCAGATCATGGGCGGGGCGGCCCTGCACATGGGCAACGTCGCCGAGATGAAGACCGGCGAGGGCAAGACCCTCGTCGCCACCCTGCCGTCCTACCTCAACGCGCTGTCCGGCAAGGGCGTCCACGTCGTCACGGTCAACGACTACCTCGCCGAGTACCAGGCCGAGCTGATGGGCCGCATCCACCGCGCCCTCGGGCTCGAGACCGGCGTGATCCTCGCGGCGATGACGCCGGAGGAGCGGCGGGTCGAGTACGCCAAGGACATCACCTACGGGACCAACAACGAGTTCGGCTTCGACTACCTGCGCGACAACATGGCCTGGACGGTCGATGAGATGGTCCAGCGCGGCCACAACTTCGCCGTCGTCGACGAGGTCGACTCGATCCTCATCGACGAGGCCCGCACCCCGCTCATCATCAGTGGCCCGGCCGACCAGCCGACCAAGTGGTACGTCGAGTTCTCCAAGATCGTCCAACGGCTGACCCGCGGCGAGTTCGAGTCGGGGAAGGGCGACTACGAGGTCGACGAAAAGAAAAAGACCGTCGGCGTCCAAGAGCTCGGCATCGACAAGGTCGAGGACTACCTCGGCATCGAGAACCTCTACGAGTCGGCCAACACCCCGCTCATCGGCTACCTCAACAACGCGATCAAGGCCAAGGAGCTCTTCCACCGCGACAAGGACTACGTCGTCCTCGACGGCGAGATCCTCATCGTCGACGAGCACACCGGTCGGATGCTCAAGGGGCGCCGCTACAACGAGGGCATGCACCAGGCGATCGAGGCCAAGGAGGGGGTCAAGATCCAGAACGAGAACCAGACCCTGGCGACGATCACCCTGCAGAACTACTTCCGCATGTACGAGACCCTCTCCGGCATGACGGGTACGGCCATGACCGAGGCCGCCGAGCTGAACTCGATCTACAAGCTCGGCGTCGTGCCGATCCGCACCAACATGCCGATGATCCGCAGGGACCAGTCCGACCTCGTCTACCGGACCGAGGACGCCAAGTACACGGCCGTCGTCGACGACATCGCCCAGCGCCACGAGTTGGGCCAGCCCATCCTCGTCGGCACGGTCAGCGTCGAGAAGAGCGAGTACCTCTCCGACCAGCTGCGCCGACGCGGCATCCGGCACGACGTCCTCAACGCCAAGCAGCACGAGCGGGAGGCGACCGTGGTCGCCGACGCCGGCCGCAAGGGCGCCGTGACCGTGGCGACGAACATGGCCGGCCGCGGCACCGACATCATGCTCGGCGGCAACCCCGAGTTCCGGGCCGTCGCGGCCCTCAAGGCCAAGGGCCTGGACCCGCACGACACCCCCGAGGAGTACGAGGCGGCCTGGGACGAGGCGCTCGCCGCGGCCGAGCAGGCCGTCGCCGACGAGCACGACGAGGTGACCGCCCTCGGCGGCCTCTACGTCCTTGGCACCGAGCGGCACGAGTCCCGCCGCATCGACAACCAGCTCCGCGGCCGCTCCGGGCGGCAGGGTGACCCGGGGGAGTCGCGGTTCTACCTGTCCCTCGAGGACAACCTGATGCGGCTGTTCAACGCCGGTCTCGTCGACCGGGTCATGACGACCGCGGGCCTAGACGACAGCCAGCCAATCGAGTCCAAGCTCGTCTCCCGCTCGATCCAGAGCGCGCAGACCCAGGTCGAGGCGCAGAACTTCGAGATCCGCAAGAACGTCCTGAAGTACGACGACGTCCTCAACCGCCAGCGCCAGGTCATCTACGACCAGCGCAAGCGGGTTCTGGAGGGCGAGGACCTGCACGAGCAGCTGCGCTACTTCGTCAACGACGTCGTCGGCGGCTACATCGACGCCGAGACGGCCGAGGGCTACAGCGAGGACTGGAACCTGGACCGGCTGTGGACCGCGCTGCGGGCGCTCTACCCGATCTCGCTGACCGAGGAGCAGGTCGTCCAGGCGGCCGGTGGTCGTTCGGGACTGACGCCCAGCGTGCTCAAGGAGGAGGTCCTCTCCGACGCGCACACGGCATACGACAACCGCGAGGAAGCCCTCGGCGAAGAGGTCATGCGCGAGGTCGAGCGTCGGGTCATGCTCTCGGTCCTGGACCGCAAGTGGCGCGAGCACCTCTATGAGATGGACTACCTCCAGGAGGGCATCGGCTTGCGCGCGATGGCCCAGCGCGACCCGCTCGTGGAGTACCAGCGCGAGGGCTTCCAGCTGTGGGAGGCGATGACCGAGTCGGTCAAGGAGGACGCGGTCGGAATGATCTACCACGTCGACGTCCAGGTTGACCAGCCAGCCGAGGCCGCACC
>JBDTBX010000077.1:0-4361 GCA_039923915.1 Nostocoides sp.
GAAGCCCGGCATGTGATGGATGACGACGACACCACCCGCGCCCGTCGGGGCCACCGGCGTCGCGGCATACGCCTCGATGACATCCCCTCCAAATCCGACGACCGTCGTTGTGCCGGAGAGGAACTCGTCAGTCATTCGCGGACCCTTCCTGGGAAGACATCATGTCCATGAGCCGGTAGTCGGCGAGTTTGCGGAGGACCGGGACGGCCGAGGCGAGCGCCGCCCGCTCCGCGCCGGTCAGCAGACCCATGTCGTCGAGGAGCTGACGCGTGCCGGCGTCACGGACGTTGGCCAACGTCCGCTCGCCCTCGGCGGTGAGCCCAAGGACATACGCGCGGGCGTCGGTCGCGTCGCGCTCGCGTTCGACCCAGCCCGCCTCCATGAGCACTTCGGCGAGCCTGGTCATGCTCGGGGCGCTCATGCCCATGAGCGCGGCCAGGTCACCCTGGCGAACGCCCTGGGGATACCTGGCGAGCGCGCCGAGGGTGGCCAGTCGGGTCGGGGTGACACCGGACCGGGTCGCCGGCGTGCGCAGGTGGTAGGCCAACCGGTTGACCTCCGTGCGCAGGGCACCGGCCAGACCCAGGCCGGTCCTGGCGTGCGGAGCGGCCCTCTCGTCCGTGGTCGCGGCTTCGGCCTCGGCACCGATCGCGGACCGAGAGGTCATCGGACGGCCGCCTCGAGGGCGTCGGCCTCGGCCCGCTGGGTCTCGGCATCAGGGCCGTCCCCGTCGACGTGGACGTACTTGCCGCCCCGCAGCCAGGAGGCCCCGGCCGCGACGAGGCAGGCGACGATCGCGAACCCGAAGGCCACCGTGAGCCCGTCATGGAACGGCTGGGAGATCAGGTGGGGGAAGAACGAGCGGCCGGTGAGGAAGGTCGCGTCGCTCGCCGGGAGCTGGTGCAGCACGGTCGGGCCGAGCAAGGACTGGATCGGGTTGTAGCCGAGCAACGAGGCGAACAGGACCGCCACCGGCGGGAGCGCCGCGAGCTGGCTGGCCGCGCTGGCCGGGACGCCGTGGGCGATCAGCCCGGATGACATCGCCTGCGGCAGCGAGCCCGAGAGGCCGACGATCATCAGGCTGAAGAAGATCCCGATCGACAACACCATCGAGGTGTTCTGGAACGTCGTGCTCATCCCTGCGCCGACCCCGCGCTGGGCGGCCGGCAGGGCGTTCATGATGCCGGCCCGGTTCGGGGAGGCGAACAATCCCATGCCAAAACCGCTGAGGAACAGGGCGCCGGCGAAGGACCCGTACGAGAAGTTGACCGGGACCATGAGCAGCCAGACAAAGGACAGCGCCGCGATGAGCATGCCGCCGGTCGCGAACGGTCGGGCACCGTAGCGGTCGGAGAGCCATCCCGACAGCGGCCCCGCGAACAAGAAGCCGACCGTCATCGGGAGCATGAAGATGCCGGCCCACAGGGGCGTCTGCTCGAAGGAGTATCCGTGCTGCGGAAGCCAGATCCCCTGCAGCCAGATGATCAGGATGAACATGAGACCGCCGCGGCCCAGACCGGAGAGCAGGCTGGCCACGTTGCCCGCCGTGAAGGCCCGGATCCGGAACAGGTCGATGTGGAACATCGGGTCGGGCACCTTGGTCTCGACGACGCAGAAGACGGCCAGCAGGACCGTGCCGCCGATCAGGCCGGCAAGGACCCAGGGGTTGGTCCACCCCATCGTGTGACCGGCATACGGCTGGATCCCGTAGGTGATGGCGACGAGGATCGCAATGAGGCCGACCCCGAAGGTGACGTTGCCCCACCAGTCCATCTTCCCGTGGCGGCGCGCTGAGATGTCGTGCAGCTTGGCGTAGCCCCAGACCGTGCCCAGCAGGCTGAACGGCACCGACACGAGGAACACCCAGCGCCAGTGCACCGGCGCGAGCACACCGCCGACGACGAGGCCCAGGAACGAGCCGGCGATGCCCGCAACCATGGACAGGCCGAGGGCCATCCCGCGTTTGTTGGCCGGGAAGGCGTCGGTGATGATCGCCGTCGAGTTCGCCATGATGAGCGCGCCGCCGACTCCCTGGAGCACGCGGATGATGATGATCCACATGGCCCCCGCCGTACCGGTCAGCCAGGTGACCGACAGCAGGACCGAGAACACCGTGAAGATGGCGAAACCCGCGTTGTACATGCGAATTCGGCCAAACATGTCGCCCAGCCGGCCGAACGTCACGACGAGCACCGCCGTCACCACCAGGTAGCCCATCATCATCCACAGCAGCAGGCTGGAGTTGCCCGGAGCGAGCGGGTTGATCGTGAGCCCGCGGAAGATGTCGGGCAGCGCGATCATCAGGATCGAGGAGTTGACCGTCGCGATGAGGACACCCAGAGTGGTGTTCCCGAGGACGGTCCAGCGGTAGTGGGGGCCAGGTGGTGTATTCATTTGCTTCAAGCGTACTAACTAAATTCTTCCGAATGCAACGTCGCGCCGGTAGGCATCGTTCAGCCGCTCCCGCTAGCGTGCCCGGGTGAGTCTCATCGGAGCCCTCCTGGCGGCCGTGGCCTACGGGATCGCGACAGTGGCCCAGGCGGTCGGCGTCCGCCGGCTGGCCGCGCTTCCCCGGCCGCGCGGGATCGCTGCCGTCGTCCGGGCCGGCTGGCCGTATGCCGCGGGACTGAGTCTGGACCTCGCGGGCTTCCTGGCCTCGATCTCCGCCCTGCGGCGGCTACCGCTGTTCCTCGTCCAGAGCGCCGTCGCCTCGAGCATCGCCGTGACCGCCGTGCTCGGCGCAGTCGTCCTCGGGCACCGGCTGAGCCGGCGCGAGCGGCTCGCCGTGGCCGGCGTCGTCGCCGGGCTGGCCCTCCTCGCCGTGACCGCGGTGTCCGGCCCGGCCACGCGGCCCGGGCGCGGATTCGGCCTGTCCGTGACGCTGTCGCTCGTCGTCGTCGCCGGACTTCTCGTCTGGGGTGTCACCCACCGTGGTCAAGCGACGTCGGTCCCGGCCCTGTCCGTCGCAGCCGGACTGGCCTTCGGCGTCGTCGGCGTCGCGGCCCGCACCCTTGCCGTTCCGCACCCGCTGTGGCACCTCGTGCTCCACCGGCACGTGTGGCTGCTCGCCGTGGCCGGTGTCCTGGGGACCATTGCGTATGCCGTTGCCCTGGAACGGGGTTCGGTCACCTCGGTCGCGGCGATCTGCTTCTCGGTCGAGACGCTCCTGCCCGCGGCAGTCGGCCTGGTCTGGCTCGGCGACGGGGTTCGAGCCGGGTGGTGGCCGGTGACCGCCCTCGGGTTCGCGGCAACCCTCGGCGGCTGCCTCACCCTGGCCGGGCGCGCCGAACCCACCCTCGTGGGCGATGCTGGTCCGGGCCCTACCAGTCGAGCCCGCGCAGGGTGAGGATCGACTCCAGGTCGAAGCGCTGCCGCTTGGTCAGGCCCCGCACGCCTGGCGGGGTCGGGATGTCGACACTGCGCGAGTACTCCCGCAGGGCGTAGTCATAGGCCAAGGTGCACGAGGCGATCCGTTCGGCCTTGGACGGCTGGACGGTGTCCTCCACGGACCGCAGTTCTTCGGCGAGACGGCGCAACTCCAACGCGAGCAGCACCGGTGGCATCGGCTCCCGCTTGGGCCGGGAGCGCTCGAAGACGACCTCGATCCGGTGGACCACGGGCGTCACGACCTTGGGCGGGCGGCCGGTGTTGAACCACCGGACGAGGAGCAGGAGGGTGGCGATGAGCGCGGCGAAGCCGACCGCGTTGACGATGGCGACTTCCATGGCACCAGACCTCCTGAGTCCAGTGTGCGCCGCGATTTCGCGCCCCGCAACGACCCCGTGCTGCGGGCAACTAGAGTTCCTCCGTGCGAGTGGTGATTGCGGCGTGCAGCGTCGACTACGACGGGCGGCTCACGGCCCACCTCCCGCTCGCGACCCGGCTGCTCATCGTCAAGGCCGACGGCTCGGTCCTCGTCCACAGTGCCGGCGGGGCCTACACACCGCTCAACTGGATGGCGCCGCCCTGCGCCATGGCCGAGGTCGAGCCGGACGAGGCCGAGGCGGCCGACGGGGTGAGCAGGGTCTGGGTGGTCCAGCACGCCAGGAGCGAGGACCGCCTCCGGGTCCGGCTGCACGAGGTGCACCACGACAGCGCCCACGATCTCGGCATCGACCCGGGCCTGGTCAAGGACGGCGTCGAGGCCCACCTGCAGAAGCTGCTCGCCGAGCACATCGGAACCCTCGGCGAGGGGTGGACGCTCACCCGGCGCGAGTACATGACCGCCATCGGCCCGGTCGACATCCTGTGCCGCGACGCAGCCGGCGGCACCGTCGCCGTCGAGATCAAGCGGCGCGGCGAGATCGACGGCGTCGAGCAGCTGACCCGCTACCTCGAGCTGATGAACCGTGACCCCGCGC
>JBDTBX010000078.1:0-4163 GCA_039923915.1 Nostocoides sp.
CCTGGTCCTCGACGGTGCCGATCTGCAGATCGGGGCGCCGGTGGGCCTGGGCGAGCAGGGCGGTGGCCAAGTTGTCTCCGGTCACGCCAGGCCCTCGTGTCCGGGGTCCTTCAGGACTCGGCGGGCGATGTAGTTGTTCATGATCTCGGCCGATCCACCGGCCACCTTGAGCACCTTGATGTCGTTGTCGATGTCGGTGTAGGGGGTGTCGTGGTAGAGCCCGTGGCCGCCGACGAGGGTGTATGCCGCGTCGTTGGCGCGCTCGGCTGCGGTGATGGCCAGCCGCTTCGCGGTCGTGGTCCGCAGGGCGATGTCCGCACCGCGGGCATGGGCGACGGCGGCGTCGTCGCGAGCCAGCGAGGCTGCCTGGAGGGCGGTCCAGGCATCGGCGACGGTCCACTGGATGCCCTGGAAGTCGGTGACCAGCTGGTCGCCGACCTGCCGCTGCCCGGCATACGCAATGGCCAGTTCGAGCGATCGGCGACCCAGCCCGATGAGCTCGGAGGCGTTGCCGAGCCGGCTGATGTTGAACGTCGAGAGGAAGGTCCGCAGTCCGGCGCCGGCCGGGCCGAGGCGGGCGCTGTCGGGAACCCGCACGCCGACCAGCTCGACGTCGGCCGTGCGGATGAGTCGCAGCCCGATGGCTCGGGTCACGTGGGTGCCGATGCCGGGCAGGGTCATGTCGACGAGGAAGCAGGTCAGTCCCTCCTCGGCGATCGCGTAGAAGAGCGTGACGTCGCTGTCGGCTCCGAGGTTGATGTGCGTCTTGCTGCCCGTGAGGATCCAGTCCTCGCCGTCGCGGACCGCCGTTGACGTCATCGCCTTGAACGAGGACCCGGCGTTCTTCTCACTGATGCACTCGGAAAAAACAAGCTCGCCGGTCGCGATGCCGCGCAGCCACTGCTCCTTCTGTTGCTCGGTGCCCCAGTCGATCAGCCAGCGCTGGCCCTGGGCGGCGATCTGGCCCGAGACCAGCCCGTGCCGGCCGACCTCCTCGGCGATGACGGCGTACTCCGCGACGCCGCCGCCGAGCCCGCCGAACTCCTGCGGCACCAACGGACCGAGGTAGCCCCGCCGGCCGAGCTCCCGGTAGAGCTCCCGGGGGAACTTGTTGGCTCGGTTGGCGATGTCGAGCTCGGTGCGGTGCTCTTCGCCGAACGCGGCCAGCTCCGCGCTCGTCCGGTCGATCCAGTCGCTCGTGTCGGGGTGGGTGCGCAGTAGGGGGTACATCAGGCCTCCTGGGGTCGGCTGCGGGACAGGGACCACAGCTGGCGGGCACGTTCGACCTCGATGGCACGGTCCCACACGGCGTTGTCGAGGACGGTGCGGCGCAGGGTGGCGGCGAGGGCGCGGGCCAGCGGCGGGTCGGCGGCGAGGTGGGCGACGGCGCGGGTGACCGTCTCGTGCAGTCGTTCGGGGGAGACGACGTCGGCGGCCACACCCGACGTGAGCGCCTCGTGCGCGGTGATGGGTCGGGCGAAGACTCCGGAGGAGGCGGCGAGCCCGGCGCCGCCGGCGCGAGCCAGCAGGTGCAGGTGTCCACCGCCCGGGTGGATCCCGACGCGGGCGAACCCCGAGACGAGCAGTGCCCGCTCGGTGAGGATGCGCAGATCGGTGGCGAGGGCCAGGTTCAGCCCGGCACCCACAGCCGGGCCGTCGACGGCCGCGACGGTCGGCACCGTCAACGAGCCGACCCGGATGAACGCTCGGTAGAGCTCGTCGAGTCCTTCGTATGCCGTGTGCGGCGCTGCGTCGCGCAGGCCGGCGAGCACCGTCGTGTCCGCCCCCGAGCAGAAGGCGCCCCCGGCTCCGGTGAGGACCGCGACGCCGATGGTGGAATCGTCGTCGATCGTGCGGCATACGGCCATCAGGTCCTGGCTGGCGGCGGCATCGAGGGCGTTGCGCGTGTCCGGTCCGTCGAGGGTGACCCAGGCGGTGCCGTCGGACACCTCGAGCCGGACCGTCGTGCCGGCCATCAGAACACCAGCTCCACGTGCCGCGAGGCGATGTCGACCTCGGCGAACCGCTCCAGTCGCAGGGCGCTGGTGTCGATGCTCGTGATGCTGCCGTCCGACACCTGCTCGGCGACGAGCCGACCGATCTCGGGAGCCTGCATCAGCCCGTGGCCGGAGAAGCCGCACGCGTTGACCCACGTGGGGCTGGCGGCGGTGGCGCCCAGGATGCCGTGCAGGTCCGGGGTGTTCTCGTAGGTCCCGGCCCAACATCCAGCGCGGTCGAGCCCAAGGTCGCCAACCCAGGGGAAGCGGGTCACGGCCAGGTCCAGGAGCGCCTCCATCCACGGCCAGTCCACGTCGGTGGAGTATCCGTCGGCCTGGTCCGGGCGGGCACCGCCGAAGAGCACCCGGTCACCCTCGCTGCGCAGGTACACCCCGGTGGTGAAGTCGACCGTCATCGGCAACCGACGGTCACCGATGACGCCGGGAGCCGAGGAGTAGACGTTGCGTCGTGAGTGCACGACGGGGACGTCGAGCCCGGCGAGAGCGGCGACCTCGCCCGACCAGCCGCCGGCGGCGTTGACGATGCGCTGGGTCCTGATCGACGTGCCTGCGGCGCGGACCGTCCAGCTGCCGTCGGCGTCGTGTCCTTCGATGCCGACGACGCGGTGGCCGAACTGGGCACTGGCACCGTGGCCCCGGGCCAGCTCCAGGTAGGCGCTGCTCACCCGATGGGGGTCGACCACGCCATCGGCGGGTCCCCAGGTGACACCGCCCAGGCCGGTGGGGTCGAAGGGGGTGAGCTCTCGGGCCCGGTCGAAGGAGAGCACGTCGACCGGCACGCCGTGGGCTCGCTGCAGCTCGATCGCGTCGAGCTGGGCCGCCCAGGCCCGCTGAGAGGCGAGCAGCAGGTAGCCGGTCGGTCGGTAGCCGACATCGATGCCGTGGTGGGCCGGGAAGTCGCGGAAGGCCTGGATGCTGCGCCAGGAGATATCGATGTTGAGCGGGTCGGCCCACTGGCCGCGGATCGAGGCGAACGACCGGCCGGTGCTGCCCTGCGCCGGACCGCTGAAGGTATCGAGGACGACGACCCGCTGGCCGCCACGGGCCAGGTGGAAGGCGCTGCTCGCACCGATCGCGCCCGCGCCGACGACCACGACGTCGGTCTGCAGGTTCTGCGCCATGTGCACCTCCGCGTGCGGGGCACCGTAGAGGTGCCGCGATGTCCACGACGCTAGGAGCCGACCGAGGCGTTGCGCTTCGGCGAGCGCTCGGAACTCCGTCACCGGAACTTCGACAATCGTCCGAGACGACTGGCCGTCCGCTGGCCGTCCGCTGGCCGGGCCGCTTGGCCGTCCGCGTGGCCGGGCCGCTTGGCCGGGCCGGATCCGCACGGCGCTGGTGCTCGCCGTTCGATGTGGGCCTCGGAGTCAGGCGTCGCGGTAGGCCGCGAGGTGAAGTGCCAGGTGCAGGTCATCCCGTCCTGCCGCGAGACGCAGGTTGACACCCGTCAGGGCTTCGATCCGGTCCAGCCGGTAGTAGAGCGTGGAGCGGTGGATGTGCAGCTCGTCCGCGCTGAGGGTGACGTCGCCGGCGTTGTCCAGGACGCAACGGGCGGTGAGGAGCAGGTCGTCGCGACGCTGGGAGCGCAGGAGGTCGGCACCGGGGTGGATCAGACCCGGTGACAGGTCGGGCGAGGCGGTGACGACCAGGTGCCACGAGCCCAGTGCGTCCCACGTCGGACGCGCCAACCTGGCCCCGGCGCGCACTGCGCGGCGGGTGACCAGAGCCCGCCACACCGCGACGCCGAGCTGCTCCAACGGCACCGGTGGCCCGCTGGTGTGGGCGCCGCCCGGACGGGGGTCGACGTGCGCGGTCATCCCGTCCGACAGCGCCCAACCCCCCGTGACGCGTGGCTGGTTCACGACAACGACGGCATCCGTCGACAGGTCCTCCAGGTCGACCAGGGCCCGTGCCGCGTCCGGGTTCGATCCCGCCTGCAGGCGGGAGAGCAGGACGGCTCGGCGACGGTCGCGTTCGTCGGCATCCGGCTGCAGGCGGGCCATCGTCCGGGCGGCGAGACCCGCCACCGGAAGCGCCTCGGCGACGTCATTCTCGGAAACCTTGCGGTGCGGGTCGAGCACCCAGAGGTAGCCGTGCAGCACGCCGCTCTCGCGGACCGGGACGCACCAGCGTTCGGCCATGTCG
>JBDTBX010000079.1:0-7772 GCA_039923915.1 Nostocoides sp.
AGCAGCCGAACCGCGGCCGGGGTGAGCTCCTGGGCGTCGTCGACGACGACACATCGAACCGTCTCGCGAACGCGCGCGAGGGCCTGGTCGTCGGAGCGCAGCAGGTCGGCGGCGAAGCCGAGGATCCAGGCCGGGTCGAAGGCGCCCGGGGCCGAGAGCGCCGTCACCTCGTCGTACTCGGCCAGCACCCGCGCTCCGGCCACCCACTCAGGACGGTCATACGAGGCCCCCAGTGCCGCAAGGGATTCGGGATCGAGGTCGTGCTCGACGGCGCGCATGAGCAGGTCACGGAGCTCGGTGCGGAACCCACGCGTCGGCAGGGCCGGGACGACCGAGGCGGGCCAGCCGGGGTCGGTGCCGTCGCCGCTCGCATGGCCGGCGAGCAGGTCGCGCAGGATGAGGTCCTGCTCGGGGCCGCTCAGCAGCCGGGGGGTCGGGTCACCCGCCAGTGCCGCGGCCTGGCGCAGGATCCCGAAGGCGAACGACGGCAGGGTCCGCGCGAGCGGGCTCGTCGAGGTGCCGCCCACCCGGGCCGTGACGGCGTCGCGCAGGCGGGCGGCCGCGACCCGGGTCGGCGCCACGAGCAGGCACTGGTCTGGCGTCAGCTCACCGCTGCGCACCCGGTCGGCGGCCACCTCGACCGCGACCGTCGACTTGCCGGTCCCGGGCGCCCCCAGCACGCGCGCGACACCTCCGCGGAACGCCACCGCTCGCAACTGAGCCGCGTCGAGGTCGGGCGGCGCCGCGGATGGGAGGTCACCGGCATACGGCACCGACCGCCGGAGCACGACCCTCGGCGGCCGCTCGGTGTCGCGGGACGGGCTGGCCACGGGCGTCATCCCATCACCTCCCCCCGACAACCGGACGGACCGGACGGACCGGACGGACCCGCCGGACCCGCCGGACCCGCCGGACCCGCCGGACCTGCCGGACCCGCCGGACCCGCCGCAGCCGGCTCAGCCGGGCCAGCGGGCCCGGGCCAGGTCGACCCGGCGACCGGTGAGCACCGAACCCACCAGCGGGGTTCCCTCCGAGCGGTAGTGCTCCAGCGCCAGGTTCTCGTGGCACTGCGGCGGCCGCCCGTCGGACCTCACGACGCGCCACCACGGCACGTCCGAGCCGAATCGGGCCATCACGGTCCCCACCGCCCGTGCCCCACCGGAGCCGAGCAGCTTGGCGATGTCCCCGTATGCCGCGACCCGACCCTCGGGGATCTGCTCGACCAGATCGAGGACGGCCTCCGCAAACGGCGTGGGCAAGCCCTGTCCACCTCGCTCAGCCATCGGCGCGCACCAGGGGCAGACCGGCCGCGCGCCACGCGAGGATCCCGCCCTCGAGGTCGCGGACGGCGTACCCGGCCGCGCCGAGAATCCGCCCGGCGGTCGCCGACCGCATCCCGCCCGCGCAGTAGAGGACGAGGGGCACCCCAGCAGGCAGCAGCGCGGCATACGACTGCTGGCGAAACGCCGCCATCGGCACGTGGACGGACCCCGCGATCATGCCGCGAGCGCGCTCGCTCGCCTCCCTGACGTCGACGAGAGCGGGTGCGTCCGGGCTCTGGAGCAGTGCCGCCAACTCGGTGGCGGTGAGCCGGGGTCCACGGTCAGCGACCTCGACCGGTCGCGAGCAGTCGGCGACCTCGACGAGGGTGGTGATCGTCGGGGCGTCGCCGCACACCGGGCACCCGGGATCGCGGGTGAGCTGCAGGGACGCCGTCGATGCACCGAGCGCGTCGTGGACCACGAGCCGCCCGACGAGCGGCTCGCCCGAACCGGTGACCAGCTTGACGACCTCGGTGACCTGCATGGCGGCCACAACCCCACACATCGCCCCGAGGACCCCCGCGCTCGAGCAGGACGCGACCGATCCGTCGGGCGGTGGCTCGGGGAACACGCAGCGGTAGCAGGGCCCGTGCCCCGCCCACCACACGCTCACCTGGCCGTCGAAGGCGAGTACCGACCCCCAGACGTCCGGTATGCCGGCCAGCGCGCAGGCGTCGTTCACGAGGTAGCGGGTGCCGAAGTTGTCGGCCCCGTCGACAACGACGTCGTATGCCGCGACGAGACCGGCCGCGTTGTCGGCCCGCAACCGCTCCCGGTGCTCGATGACGAAGACGTCGGGGTTGATCCGTGCGACGGCGTCGGCCGCCGAGGAGGTCTTGAGGCGACCCACGTCCTGGGCCCGGTGGGCGACCTGGCGCTGGAGGTTGGTGGCGTCGACGACGTCGTCGTCGACGATCCCGATCGTCCCGATGCCGGCCGCGGCGAGGTAGAGCAGCGCCGGCGACCCGAGCCCGCCCGCGCCGACCACGAGAACCCTGGCCGCCCGCAGTCGGCGCTGGCCCTCCTCGCCGATGGCGGACAGGGTCAGGTGCCTGGCGTAGCGGTGGCGTTCGGCCACCGTGAGCGGTGGCCCGGGAGCGACGAGCGGCGACGTGGCCATGCCCGCAGACTAACCGGCAGCCCTGCGCGCCTTCCTCCTAGGATGACGCAGTACCGACGCGTACGGATCGTGATCGACCAGGCACCCAGCCCGACATCGGCCCGACAGCACCCACAAGGAGTCGCCCATGACCGCCCCTTCCCCGGCCGCCGCGCGCGGCCAGCGGCTGCCCCGGTCCGCACGGCGGGCACAGCTGCTCGAGGCGGCGCAGTCAGTGTTCGTCGAGGCGGGCTACCACCAGGCCGCCATGGACGACATCGCGGAGCGGGCCGGGGTATCCAAGCCGGTCCTCTACCAGCACTTCCCCGGCAAGCTCGACCTCTACCTGGCCCTGCTCGACCAGCACTGCGAGGCCCTCGAGGCGCTCGTCAAGGAGGCGATGGCCTCGACCGTGGAGAACAAGGACCGGGTGCAGGCGACGGTCACCGCCTACTTCGACTTCGTCTCCGCCGAGGGCGCCGCGTTCCGCCTCGTCTTCGAGTCCGACCTCACGAGCGAGCCCCAGGTCCGCAACCGGCTCGACAACCTCTCCCTCGTCTGCGCCGAGCAGATCGCCGATGTGATCGCCGAGGACACCGGTGTCGACGGCGAGTCCGCGATGATGCTCGGCGTGGCCCTGGCCGGCATGGCCCAGGTGACGGCCCGGCACTGGCTGGCATCGAGCAGCGAGATCCCCGAGGACGCAGCGACCCAGCTGGTCGGTGCCCTCGCCTGGCGAGGACTGGGGTCGTTCCCCAAGGTGGGCGGGGAAGCAAACGCCCAGGCGCGCGGTTAGTCTGTCGAGCAACCGCCTCCGGCTCTTCCGGGGCATCGCACCACGACTCACAACCCCCGAAAGGTGGCCACCCACAGTGGAGGTCAAGATCGCCGTCCAGAACGTCGCCCGCGAGGTCGAGATCGAGACCGATGCGAGTGCCAAGCAGGTCTCCGACGAGGTCGCCGCCGCGATCCGCGACGGCGGGGTGCTCGTCCTGCGCGACGCCAAGGGCCGGCAGGTCATCGTCCCCGCCGCCGCGATCGGCTGGGTCCAGCTCGGCGAGTCGGAGAAGTCCCGGGTCGGCTTCGGCGGCTGAGCGCGGCCCTGACCGGCACAAACGCCGGAATCTGGTCATCGCAAAATCCCTGCGTGGCAAGCCCGAAAAGCGCTCACGGTGTGGGTAGATTTGTTGACGACCGAGCCCTGCTCGGTGCCACCGTCGCTCGATGGCGGTTCCGACAGCCAGCCCGTGAGGGCGCGAAAGGAAGATCGCAGTTATGGGAAACATCATCGGCATCATCATCTTCGGAGCGATCATCGGGTTTCTCGCTCGCCTCGTCCTTCCGGGCAAGCAGAACATCAGCGTCCTGATGACCGTGGTCCTGGGCATCGTCGGTGCCCTCATCGGCTACTGGCTCGCCGGCCTCCTTGGTGTCGGGAACACCAAGGGCATCGACTGGATCCGCGACATCATCAGCGTCGTCGTGGCTGCCGTCCTCGTCATCGCCTACGGCGCCGTCACCGGGCGCAAAGAAGTCGCCCGCTGAACCAACACCCCTTGATGAAGGGCCCCCACCAGCTGGTGGGGGCCCTTCGCCCATCCCGGCCGGCGCGCGGCATACAGCGCTCTTCCGGAGCGTATGCCGGGTGCACGCCTCAGGCGGACAGGCCCAGGCGGGCCATTCGCTCGCTGTGCCGATCGGTGATCCGGGCGAACATCCGGCCCACCTCGGCGAGGTCGGCGCCACCGCGCTCGGGTCCGCCGACGAACAGCGCGGCGAGGCCGTCGCGCTCGACCGCGACCTGCTGGCCCTGGGTGAGCGCCTCGCCCACCATCCGCCGGCCGAACAGGGCCAGCCGCCCGCCGACGCGCGGGTCCGCCCGGATGGCGTCGCGGACGACCGAGACGACGAAGTCGGCCCGGCCGCCGTCCTGCAGCGCGGTCAGGATGACGCCACGGATCGGTTGGTCGACGTACTGGGCGACCTCGGTGTAGAAGTCGGTGGCGATGCCGTCGCCGATGTACGCCTTGACCAGGCCCTCGAGCCAGGTGGACGGCTTGGTCCGCTCGTGGAATGCGTCGAATGCGGGGATGAACGGCGCCATGGCCGCCTCCGGGTCGGCGCCGATGCTCCTCAGCGCGGCGACGACGTGCTCGTAGTGCCCGAACTCGATGACCGCCACCTTGGCCAGGCTGGCCTTGAGCGGCTGGGTCGGTGCAAGCTCGCTGTCGGCGGCCAGACGGGAGAAGGCGGTCAGCTCGGCATACGCGAGGACGCCGAGCAGGTCGATGACTCCCTCGGGCTGGGCCCTGGCGTCGGGCTGCGGTTCGGGGGCCACGTCGGACATGGTCGCCAGCGTAGTGGCGGGGCCCTGGCCGCAACCCGGTACACTGGCCTGGACCACCGGTGCCCGGTCGGCACGACAGTTCGCGAGACCCGGTCTCGCCGGAGTGATGGCGGCAACCGCCCACCCCAAAGGAAGACCTCCGATCGGCCCGCCACAGCCGCCCCGTATGCCGGGCGCGGCCGAGCCGATGAACGAGGACTCCCCCCATGAGCGACACCACGACTGATCCCGCCGTGCTCCTGACCGAACAGGTGCAGCCCGAACAGGCGCAGCCCGAACCGGTGCAGCCCGAACCGGTACAGCCTGCCTTCGGCGACTTCCCGATCCATCGCGACATCGTCGGCTCCCTCGCCGACATCGGCATCGTCGCGACCTTCCCGATCCAGGCGATGACCCTGCCGGTGGCCCTCGGGGGCCACGACATCATCGGTCAGGCCAAGACCGGCACCGGCAAGACCCTCGGCTTCGGCGTCCCCCTCCTCAACCGGGTGATCGCCCCCGGCGACGCGGCGTTCGGCGCCCAGACCAAGCCGGGCCGCCCGCAGGCGCTGGCCGTCGCGCCCACCCGCGAGCTGGCCGTCCAGGTCTCTGGCGACCTGGACAAGGCCGGCAAGCGGCGCGGCATACGGGTCCTCACCGTCTACGGCGGCCGCGCCTACGAGCCGCAGATCGACGCCCTCAAGCGCGGCGTCGAGGTCGTCGTCGGCACGCCCGGCCGCCTCATCGACCTGGCCAAGCAGGGCCACCTGGACCTGTCCGGCGTCAAGTGCGTCGTCCTGGACGAGGCCGACGAGATGCTCGACCTGGGCTTCCTGCCCGACGTCGAGAAGCTGCTCGCGCAGACCCCCGCGTCGCGACAGACCATGCTCTTCTCGGCGACCATGCCGGGTGCCGTCGTGGCCTTGGCGCGCCGCTACATGAGCCAGCCCACGCACATCCGGGCGATGACCGAGGACGGCGACAACGCGCACACCGTCAAGGCGACCAAGCAGTTCGTCTACCGTGCGCACGCCATGGACAAGGTCGAGATGATCGCGCGGATGCTGCAGGCCACCGACCGCGGGCTCACGCTGATCTTCAGCCGCACCAAGCGGACCGCGGCCAAGGTCGCCGACGAGCTCGCCGACCGAGGCTTCGCGGCAGCGGCGATCCATGGCGACCTCGGCCAGGGCGCGCGCGAGCAGGCGCTGCGTGCCTTCCGCAACGGCAAGGTCGACGTCCTTGTCGCCACCGACGTCGCCGCCCGTGGCATCGATGTCGAGAACGTCACGCACGTCGTCAACTACCAGTGCCCGGAGGACGAGAAGACCTACGTCCACCGGATCGGGCGCACCGGGCGGGCCGGCAACACCGGCATCGCGGTGACCTTCGTGGACTGGGACGACATGCCCCGCTGGGGCCTGATCAACAAGACCCTGGACCTGGGGATCCCCGAGCCCGTCGAGACCTACTCCTCCTCGCCGCACTTCTTTGCCGAGCTGAACATCCCGGCGGGCACCAAGGGCCGGCTCCCCCGGTCGGAACGGACGCGCGCGGGCCTGGACGCCGAGGTGCTCGAGGATCTCGGCGAGACCGGCAAGTCCGGCGGTCGTCGCAGCCCGGGTGGTCGGGACGGCGGTCGTGGCAGTTCGCGCGACGGTGGCCGGGATCGCGACGGTGGCCGCGATCGCGACCGTGGCCGCGATGGCGACCGTGGCCGTGGTGGCGCCCCACGCGGGGCCGCCGATACCGCAACCTCTCCCGGCGAGGGCTCCACGTCGGGCGAGCGCCCGGCTCGGAGCGGCCAGGCGCGCAACCGTCGCCGTACCCGTGGCGGCAAGGCGGCCAGCGCCGAGTCCTGAGCCGCACCCAGCCCGGACCCCGCTTCTGCGAGCAGGAGCTGGGTCTGGAGGGGCGTCGAAGCTCAGGCCGGCAGCGTGATGGTCGAGGTGTCGATGACGTAGCGGTACCGCACTGCACCGGCTACCACCGTGTCGTATGCCGTGTCGATGGCTCGGGTGTCGCTGGCGTCGAGCGTCTCGATGGTGGCCGCGATGCCGTGCTCAGCGCAGAAGTCGAGCATCTCCTGGGTCTCGCGGATCCCGCCGATCTGGGAGCCGGTGAGCACCTTGTTGCCGCCGATCAGGTTGAACGGGCGAACGGAGTAGGGCTGCACGGGGAGGCCGACGTTGACGAGTGCACCGGACGGCTTGAGCAGGCGCAGGTAGGCCTCCGTGTCCAGGTCGGCGCTCACCGTGTTGAGGATGACGTCGAAGCTGCCCCGCGCCGACGTCATCGCCTCGGCGTCGCTCGTCGCAACATGCCGGGTCGCGCCGAGCGCCAGGGCGTCGTCGGCCTTGTCCATCGAGCGCGAGAGCGTTGTCACCTCAGCACCCATCGCCGCGGCGATCTTGACACCCATGTGCCCGAGGCCGCCCACGCCCACGACGGCGACCTTCGTACCCGCCCCGGCGCCCCAGCGCTTGAGCGGCGAGTAGGTGGTGATCCCGGCGCAGAGCAGCGGCGCGGCCTCGTCCAGCCCCATCGCGTCGGGCACCCGAAGGACCATCCGCTCGGTGACGACGATCTGCTGGCTGTAGCCACCGGCCGTCCACTCCCCGTCATAGCCCCTGCTGTTGTAGGTACCCACAGCACCCTTGGTGCAGAACTGCTCCTGGCCGTTCTTGCACTGCTCGCACTCGGTGCACGAGTCCACGAGGCAGCCGACGCCGACCCGGTCGCCGACCTTGTGCCGGGTGACGGTGCCGCCGACCGCTGCGACTGTGCCGGCGATCTCGTGGCCGGTGACGAGCGGGTAGTTCGCGGCACCCCACTCGTCGCGGACTGTGTGGATGTCGCTGTGGCAGATTCCGGCATACGCGATGTCGATGCGGACGTCGTCGTCGCGCAGGTCGCGTCGCTCGAGGTTGATCGCCTGGAAGGGTGCGCCGGCGGACGCAACGGACAGGGCACGGGTGGTGGTTGGCATGCTCCCCACCGTATGCCGGGTCGACCCGCCGCGCGT
>JBDTBX010000080.1:0-3421 GCA_039923915.1 Nostocoides sp.
CATCGACCGCACCGATGTAGACGGTGCCGTCGTCCTCGATGCTGATGTCGGCGCCGGTGTCCTCCTGGATCTGCTTGATCATCTTGCCCTTCGGGCCGATGACCTCGCCGATCTTGTCGACCGGGACGGTCACCGAGATGACGCGCGGAGCGTAGGGGCTCATCTCATCGGGTGCGTCGATCGCCTCGTTCATGACGTCGAGGATGTGCAAGCGGGCGTCGCGGGCCTGGGTCAGCGCGCCGGCCAGCACGTTGGCGGGGATGCCCCCGAGCTTGGTGTCGAGCTGGATGGCCGTGATGAACTCGCGGGTGCCGGCGACCTTGAAGTCCATGTCACCGAACGCGTCCTCGGCACCGAGGATGTCGGTGAGCGCGGCGTACCGGGTCTCGCCGTCGACCTGGTCGGAGACCAGGCCCATCGCGATGCCGGCGACCGGGGCGCGCAGCGGCACACCGGCGTTGAGCAGCGAGAGGGTCGAGGCGCAGACCGATCCCATCGACGTGGAACCGTTGGAGCCAAGAGCCTCGGAGACCTGACGGATCGCGTAGGGGAACTCCTCGCGGGTCGGCAGGACCGGCATGAGGGCCCGCTCGGCGAGCGCGCCGTGGCCGACCTCACGCCGCTTGGGCGAGCCGACCCGGCCAGTCTCACCGGTCGAGTACGGCGGGAAGTTGTAGTTGTGCATGTAGCGCTTGCGCGACACCGGGGACAGCGTGTCGAGCATCTGCTCCATGCGCAGCATGTTGAGGGTGGTGACGCCCATGATCTGGGTCTCGCCACGCTCGAACAGCGCCGAACCGTGCACGCGGGGCAGGACCTCGACCTCGGCCGACAGGGCGCGGATGTCTGCGAGCCCACGGCCGTCGATGCGCACCTTGTCGCGCAGGATCCGCTGGCGGATGAGCTTCTTCTGGACGGCGCGGTAGGCCGCGGAGAGCTCACCGGAGCGGTCGCCGAACTGGTCGGCGAGGGAGGCCTTCATGGCCACCTTGATCTCCTCGATGCGGCTCTCGCGCTCCTGCTTGTCGGCGATCTGGAGCGCCGGGGTCAGGTCGCCGATGACGGCGCCCTCGACGGCGGCATACGTGTCGTCCTGGTAGTCCAGGAAGACCGGGAACTCCTGGACCGGCTTGGCGGCCTCCTTGGCCAGCGAGGCCTGCGCCTCGCACAGGACCTTGATGAACTTCTTGGAGGCCTCGAGGCCCTGGGAGACGATCTCCTCGGTCGGAGCCGTCTTGCCCTGGTTCTTGACCAGGTCCCACGTCGACTCGGTCGACTCGGCCTCGACCATCATGATCGCCACGTCATCGCCGGCAATCCGGCCCGCGACCACCATGTCGAACGTCGAGCGCTCGATGTCGGAGAAGTTCGGGAAGGCGACCCAGTGGCCGTCGATGAGCGACACCCGGACGCCACCGATCGGGCC
Organism: Nostocoides sp.; assembly: GCA_039923915.1. Lineage (GTDB taxonomy): Bacteria > Actinomycetota > Actinomycetes > Actinomycetales > Dermatophilaceae > Nostocoides. The sequence continues at coordinate 1,427 of JBDTBX010000080.1, forward strand.
GCTGAACGGCAGGCCGGAGATCTGGGTGGACGCCGACGCCGCGTTGATCGCGAGCACGTCGTACTGGTGGTCGGGGTTGAGCGCCAGGACGGTGATGACGACCTGGACCTCGTTGCGCAGGCCCTTTGTGAAGGTGGGGCGCAGCGGCCGGTCGATGAGCCGGCAGGTGAGGATCGCGTCGGTCGAGGGGCGACCCTCGCGACGGAAGAAGCTGCCGGGGATCTTGCCCGCGGCATACATGCGCTCTTCGACGTCGACGGTCAGGGGGAAGAAGTCGAAGCCCTCGCGCGGGGACTTCCCGGCGGTGGTCGTCGACAGGAGCATCGTGTCGCCGTCGAGGTAGGCGCTCACGGCGCCCCCGGCCTGACGGGCGATTCGACCGGTCTCGAACCGGACGGTGCGGGTGCCGAAGCTGCCGTTGTCGATGACGGCTTCGGCGAAGGTGATCTCTGGACCCTCCATTGGGTCCTCCATTTCTGTTTGCTGGTCCGGGTGCATCGTCGCTGTGCCCCGGTGTGTGCGGGTGGTGCGTGTTCACTGCCTCCCGTATGCCGCGCTGTGCTCGATCGCGAGCGGGCGCGGCATACGGGGCGGGTCCCCTTCGGGACCACATGCCGAAGGGGCGGGCTCCGTGGTGGAGGACCGCCCCTTGTGTGGCATCAGGTCAACGGCGCAGGCCGAGACGCTTGATCAGCGAGCGGTAGCGCTCGATGTCGACGGTCTCGAGGTAGCGCAGCAGCCGGCGGCGCCGGCCGACAAGGAGCAGCAGGCCACGACGGCTGTGGTGGTCGTGCTTGTGCACCTTGGAGTGCTCGGTGATGTCCAGGATCCGCTGGGTGAGCAGCGCGACCTGGACCTCGGGGGAACCGGTGTCGCCCTCGGCGGTGCCGTACTCGGTCATGATTCGCTTCTTCACGTCTGCGTCCAATGGCATGGGCGACCGACTCCTTTTCATCCTTGTTGCGCGGTGCTCCCGGGCTTGTCCACCGGGGCTCTCTGGATCCGCGGCCGATCAAACGGCACGCTGAAGATACCAGCGTGAGCACGACCCGCCCTAATCGTGCCCTAATCGCGACTCGCACCTGAGCCGCGTGGCGTCAGGGTCCTCTGGTCAGCTTCCGGCAGCCTCGTAGACTGACGGGACCACACCCAATGACGGGAGGGCCCATGCGCGCGACGCGCGGACGAGGTCAGGATCGGTCGGCCCAGCCATCGGCGCCGCCCACCGAGCGACAGATCGCGGTGCGCGGCCTCGCGGCGGAGCGCGCCAGCACCCGCGGGCCGCTGCTGCCGATCCTGCACGCGGTGGTCGAACGGTTCGGCTACGTCGACGAGGGTGACATCCCGGTCGTCGCCGACGTCCTCAACCTGTCGCGCGCCGACGTCCACGGCGTCGTCAGCTTCTACACCGACTTCCGCCGCACCCCGCCCGCCGCGCACGTCGTCCAGCTGTGTCGGGCCGAGGCCTGCCAGTCGGTCGGGGCGCAGGGCCTGTATGCCGCGACCACCGCCCGCTACGAGAGGGCCGAGGACGTCGTGGTGCACGAGGTGTTCTGCCTGGGCAACTGCGCCCTCGGCCCGTCCGGCGTCATCGACGGGCGCCTGCGCGGCCGACTCACCGAGGACGTCATCGCCGAGGCGCTGGAGGTGTCATCGTGACCCGCGTCTTCGTCCCCGTCGACTCGGCCGCCGTGTCGGTCGGCGCCGAGGGCGTGGCTCAGGCGCTCGCCGCCAACGACGACGTGACGGTGGTCCGCACCGGGTCCCGGGGCATGCTCTGGCTCGAACCCCTCGTCGAGGTCGAGACCCCTGAGGGCCGCGTGGGCTACCCCCGCGCCACCGCGGCCGCCGTCCCACGCATCCTCTCCGGCGAGGCCGAGAGTATCGGCATCGTCGACGAATTCCCTTGGCTGGCAAGGCAACACCGCGTCTCCTTCGCCCGGGTGGGGGTCATCGCGCCCACCGACCTCGCGGCATACGAGACCGAGGGCGGGT
>JBDTBX010000081.1:0-6823 GCA_039923915.1 Nostocoides sp.
GGGCCGGCCGTCGTCGCCGAGACCGAGGGCGACCCGTACCTGCGCAACCTGCCGTTCGTCGCGGGCGGCGGCCTGCTCCTCCTGCTCGGCTACCAACTCTTCCGGCGCGGCGGGCGGGTCCGCCTCACCGAGTCGGCTGCCATCAGCACGTCGGCGCTCGCTGTTCTCACCTGCGGCGCGACCGGGGTGTCGCTCGGTCGGGTCACCGGCGGAGTCGACGCGCTCGCCTGCGCGACCGCCGGGATCGCGGCGGCCAGCCTGGCCGACCTGTTCGTCGGCCGCCCGGCCGTCCGGCCGTGGCTGCTTCCGCTCGCGATGTTGCTCGGCGGCTGGGCGGCGGCGCTGGCCAGCCTGCTGACCAGTTATCCGCGGATCGGCCAGGCCGTGCTCCTCGGCTTCCTCGTCGGCGCGGTGAGCCACGCCATGCGCCGGGTGCTCGCGACGCTGCCGCCGATTGCGGGGGCACGTGGGCAGGTCGCCTCGGCTGCCGCCTCGTTGCTGCTCACCGCGGTCGTCGTGCTCGTCTACACCCGGACCCTGCTCGGCGGCTGAGGGCGTCAGGAGGGGGAGGCTTTGGGCGCCCCCGGAGAACCCTTGCGCGTATGCCGCCGTGCCGCCGATCCTGACCGCTCGCCGCGGCAGTGACGCCCACCGTGACGGTCCGGTTGAGGCGCTCTGGGGCCTCGGCCCCACGTGTCACCCTGACGACGAGGGAGCGGGGTGTGGGCGGCATACGGCCGGGCTACGATCAAGCACGTGGCCTTCAACCTCGACCTCGACATGCCCAGGCAACTCGCGCCGCTCGCCTGGCTCATCGGGCGCTGGGAGGGGGCCGGCGTGGTCGGCTACCCGACGATGGAGTCCCGTCACTTCGGCCAGGAGATCGTCTGCTCGCACGACGGCCGCCCGTTCCTCGAATGGCAGAGCCACACCTGGCTGCTCGACGAGGAGGGCACCAAGGTCCGGCCGCTGGCGACCGAGCTCGGCTTCTGGCGGGTCGACGAGGGCGGTGACGTCGAGCTGCTGCTCGCCCACAACCTCGGCGTCGTCGAGCTGTACTTCGGCACGCCCGAGCCGGCCAAGATCTCGTTGCGCACCGACGGCGTGCTCCGCAGCCCGAGTGCCAAGGACTACTCGGCGGGCACCCGGCTGCTCGGGCTGGTCAACTCCAACCTCATGTATGCCATGGACATGGCGGCCGTCGGCCAGCCGCTGCAGAGCCACCTGTCGGCAGAGCTCAAGCGGGTCGGCTGACCCCCGTCTCAGGGAATGACCGTCACGTCCCGGTACTGGTCCATCGTGTCGTTGGCGACGTTCTGACCCAGGGTCGCCATCCCGGTGTCGTCGACCAGGTCCACGTCGCCGGCCCCGGGGACACTGGCGAAGCCGGTGAACGGCGCGGTGACGAAGACGATGTCGGTGCTGCGGATGTTGCGCAGGGCGAAGGCCTGGGCCCGCATGTCGCCGACGGAGAGTGACTTGTCGACGACGAGGTTCTTTGTCGCGGCGTCGAGGAACTGGGCGACCTTGATCGGGTTGGTGACCACGGACTTGCTGACCGCCTTGGTCATCAGCGCCTTGATGAACGCCAACTGCCGCTGCCCGCGGGAGATGTCGCCCTGGCTGAGCAGGTAGCGCTCGCGGACGAAGGCCAGCGCCTGGGTGCCGTTGAGGTTGTTCCAGCCCTTGGTGATGACGACCGGCCCACCGTTGCCCGACCCGTTGCTCGCCTCGGCAGCCCAGACCCGGACCCCGCCGACCGCATCGGTCATCGCGGCGAAGCCGGTGAAGTCGGTCTTGGCCACATGGTCGATCTTGACGCCGATCAGGTCCTGCAGGGTCTGGACGAGGAGCGGTGCGCCGCCGAAGGCGTACGAGGCGTTGATCTTGTTCTTGCCGTGTCCCGGGATCGCGACGTAGAGGTCGCGGGGGAAGTGGATGAGGTAGACCTTGTTGGAGTCCTGGGAGATGTGCATGAGGATGATCACGTCGGACCGCGAGAAGGTGTCGCCGGGGCGGGCGTCGGACCCGATGAACAGGTAGTTCGTGCCGCGGCCGGCGACGACCTTGGACGCGTTGGGGTCCGGGGTTCCGTTGTTGCCGTTGCCCTCGCCGAGCAGGTCCTGGTGCTGCACGTTCTTGCTCACTGTGTGGTTGAGGAAGCCCAGGTAGCCACCGACGCCGAGGCCGACGAGGAGGACGACGCCCAGCAGCACGGCCAGGATGCGTCGGCCCCACCGCCGTTTGCGTCGGGGCTTGTCCGGCCCGCGCGGGGGCGTCTCGCCGGCGTCCAGCCCCAAGTCCTCAAGCACTGCGCCAGTGTAAGTGTCCGACACAGCACACGGCGCGAGTGCAGCACCCGCGGCGACCTACAGTTGGAGGGTGGACGAGCACGGCGAGCTCCTGCGGCGGCACGGGCTGCGGGTCACCCGGCAGCGTGAGCGGATCTTGGCCGTCGTCGCTGCCCTCGGTCACGCCACCGCCGAGGAGGCGTCAGCGCGGGTCGCCATCGATGGGGGGCCAGCCCTGCCGCCGTCGACGATCTATCGCGCGCTCGAGGCGATGGAGCAGGCCGGGGCGTTGCGGCACACCCACCTGGACCACCGCTCCCCGAGCTACCAGCTGGCCGACCACGACGCCCACATCCATCTGGTCTGCAACCGGTGTGGGAGCGTGTCGGAGGTGCCCGCATCGATCGCCGACGATCTCGTCGGCCGGATTCGGGAACAGCGCGGGTTCGATGCGGCGTTCACCCACATGGCCGTTCAAGGAAGGTGTGCAGTGTGTCGGATGTGATGGCAGGGTCTGCGTTGCTCGACCGGACCGGCGCTGTGGCGGGTGACGGGCTCGACGGGCCGGTCGCCCTGCACTACGGAGATCCGCTGCGCGAGCAGCGCCTCCTCGTCGAAGGGTTGGCCGCCGTCGATCTCGGGAACCGGGGGGTCGTGACGATCGCTGGTCCCGACCGCCTCACGTGGCTGCACTCGATGACCACGCAGTCTCTGACCGGGCTGGCCCCGCAGCAGTCGACCGAGTCGCTCGTGCTGTCGCCGAAGGGCCACATCGAGCACGCCCTTCACGTCGTCGACGACGGCTCGACGACCTGGCTGTCGGTCGAGCCCGGCACCGTGCCCGCCCTCGTCGCCTGGCTCACGTCGATGCGTTTCATGCTGCGGGTCGAGGTCGAGGACGTCAGTGACGCGTATGCCGTTGTCGGAGAACCGCTTTCGGCCGCCGGTCTCCCCGGCGAACCCCCGACCTGGGTCGACGCCTGGCCGGGACTGGTCGGTGACACCGCGGCCTACGGGCCGGTCGAGGGTCACCCGGGGGAGGGTCGGCCGTGGCGTGAGGTGATTGTGCCGCGCGGCGAGATCGAGGCCGTCGTCGGTGACCGCCCGCTCGCCGGGATGTGGGCGGCAGAGGCATTGCGGGTGGCCGCGTGGCGCCCCCGGCTGGGCGCCGAGACCGACCACCGCACCATCCCGCACGAGGTCGACTGGCTGCGCACCGCCGTGCACCTGCACAAGGGCTGCTACCGCGGGCAGGAGACGATCGCCCGGGTCCACAACCTGGGCCGGCCGCCGCGGCGGCTCGCCTTCCTCCACCTCGACGGGTCGGGGCACACGTTGCCGGCTGTCGGCACCCCTGTGCTCGTGGCTGGCGGTGACCGGGCGATCGGGCACCTGACCTCGGTGGCCCGGCACCACGAGGACGGACCGATCGCGCTCGCCCTCATCAAGCGGAACACCCCTGTCGACATCGAACTTGTGGCCGGGGATGTCTCTGCGGCGCAAACTGTCATCGTCGAGCCCTGATCGACCGCAAGATCTCCTGAACGGGCGGCATACGGCAGATGCCATGATGGGCCCATGACCATGCCGTCCGGGACCCTCATCACGGTTGCACCCACCGGTGCCGAACTGGCCAAGGCCGAGGTCCCGCAGTTGCCGACCACCCTTGACGAGCTCGTCTCGACGGCCGTCGCGTGCGAGGCCGCCGGTGCCTCGCTCATCCACCTGCACATCCGCGATGCCGAGCACCGCACGACCCTCGATGGCGGTTACCTCAGGGCGGCCGTCGAGGCGTTGCGGGAGGGGAGCGACCTCATCGTCCAGCTCTCGACCGGCGGGTCGGTCCATGACCCGCTCGCCGCCCGGCTGACGGTCCTGGCCGCCGAGCCCGACTCGTGCAGCCTCACCTGTGGCACGACGAACTTCGGCGACGATGTCTTCCTCAACCCGTGGGGCTTCATGTCCGACCTCTACGTGCAGGCCCAGGAGCGTGAGGTCGTGCCCGAGTTCGAGGTGTTCGACCTGGGCCACCTCTGGTCGCTGCGCCGGCTGCTCGACGCGCACGGGCTGCCGTTCGGCGGCAAGGTGCACGTCGACTTCGTGACGGGGGTGCCCGGTGGCATGCCCGGGACGCCCGAGGCCCTGTATGCCGGCGTGCAGGCTCTCCCCACCGAGGTCACCTCGTGGTCGGCGACCGGGATCGGCCGCGCCCACCTGCCGATCATGGCGGCGGCGCTCGCCGGCGGGGGCCACCTTCGGGTTGGCATGGAGGACAACATCATGTTCGCGCGCGGCCAGCAGGTGCAGCACAACAGCGAACTCGTCTCTCGCGCAGCGGGATTGGCGTCGACCATGCAGCGTCCCGCGATGTCCACTGACGCGGCCCGTGAGCTGCTCGGCATTCGCGACCGCCGCCCCGCTTCCCGCTGACCCAACGACCCCTCGACACTTCGGGGGGGTCCGTGCGCGCGAGGATGCGGCGCCGGAACTGTCAGTTATGTGAGGCATAATCTGTGGTTATGTCCAGCATCATCGGTTTCCCGAACCCGGTCAACGAGAAGGTTGCCCGCACCGTCGCGGGCGGCGTCGCTATCCTGGCGGTCGTCGTCCTCGCCACGGGTCGGCACTGGCTCATCGCCCTCATGGCGCTGGGCTTCCTCGCGCGGGTGCTCACCGGCCCGCGCCTCAGCCCGCTGGGTCAACTGGCCACCCGGGTCATCGCCCCACGGCTCGGTGCACCGAGGCTCGTGCCAGGCCCGCCCAAGCGGTTCGCCCAGAGCGTCGGCCTCGCCTTCTCCGGCAGCGCCGCCGTCCTCAGCCTCGGCTTCGGCGAACGGGCCCTCGCGGTCGGCCTGATCTCCGTCCTGCTCGCCTTCGCGCTCCTTGAGAGCGTCGTCGGGTTCTGTGCCGGCTGCTGGGTGTTCGGCCACCTCATCCGCCTCGGCGTCATCCCGGAGGAGACCTGCCAGGCGTGCAACGACATCCGGCAATATCGCCCCGAGGTCACCACCGCCGCCTGACCCAGCCGGCCGGCATACGGGCAAGGTCGTTGTTCCCGTATGCCGTGTGAGCAGCCTCACGCTGCCTCCAGTTTGCATCCTGCTAACTAGAGCAAGCATACTTGGGTCATGAACCGGAACCCGCTTGCCGACCTGATCGGCTTGGGCGACTACCTGCGTGAGCAGCGTGAGTCGCACAAGTTGTCGCTGCGGCAGCTGTCCGACCTCGTGGGCGTGTCCAACCCCTACCTCAGCCAGATCGAGCGGGGCCTGAAGAAGCCGAGCGCCGAGATCCTCCAGCAGCTCGCCAAGGGCCTGCAGGTCTCGGCCGAGAGCCTCTACGTCCGCGCCGGCATCCTCGAGGACCGCCCGACGCCGACCGCCCAGGCGACCGGCGTCCGGACCGCAATCTCGGCCGACCCGAACCTGACCCAGCGTCAGCGGGATGCGCTCATCGACATCTACGAGTCGTTCGTGGGTGCCAAGCCGGCCCGCGCGAGCAGTTCCGTCCGCAAGGCAACCACCCGCCCGACCCCCACCAAGGAGTAAAGAACCATGTCCGTCACCACTGGCATCCGCAAGACCCTCATCGACACCAAGCCGCTCATGGCCTACGTCGGCACCGTCGACCTCGCCGTCGAGAAGGCCCGTGAGGCCCGCGTCGAGGCCGAGGTCCGTCGCGCCAAGATCAGGGCCGAGTACGCCCCGGCCAGGCTCCAGGCCAAGGCCGCCGAGCTCCCGGAGAAGGCTGTCAAGGCCGTCCAAAACCTCCCCATTCTCGCGTTGAACCGTGGGATCGAGCTCAGCGAGCTCGCTCAGGCCCAGTACGCCGACCTCGCCATCCGTGGCGAGAAGCTGGTCACCCGGATTCGCAATCAGAAGGCCACCAAGGACCTTGTGGCCCAGGTCGAGACCACCGTGGCCTCCGCCAAGGGGACCGTCACCGTTGCCCGCAAGGGATCCAAGGACGTGCAGTCCTCGGCCAAGGCGCTGCTCACCACCGGTCGCAAGGAGGCCGCCCGCGCCGCCGACGCCGTCGTCGACTCGGTGACCGACGAAATCCAGACCGCGACCGTCCAGATCAAGAAGCCGGCCACCCGCACCCGCACCGCGGCCAAGCGCACGGCGACCACCACCAAGAACGCCACGGCCAGGGCGGCGACATCGGCCAAGGGCACCCGCACCGGCGTCAAGAAGACCGCTGCCGGTGCCACCAAGGCGGCCAAGACGGCCGCCGCCAAGGTCGGCAACTGACCTGACCTGACTCCGTATGCCGGGCGCGTCACGTTCGCGATCGGCATACGGCACCACCGGAAAGCGGCGGTCTCCCACCCGGGAGGCCGCCGCTTCGCCCGTCTGCCGCACTCGACTGCCCACGGATCAGCGCCGCCTGCCGCTCGTGACCGCCCGCCAGATCAGCGCCATGGCGCTCACTCGGTCCGAAGGCGTCGACATGTCGACGCCTTCGATCACGGTCAGCGCCATGGCGCTGAAATGACGGGGCGGGACAGGGCTGGACAGGGACAGGGACAG
>JBDTBX010000082.1:0-10415 GCA_039923915.1 Nostocoides sp.
AACAGAGGTTTTCCTTCTGTTTCCCGGGAATCTCTCTGTCGGCCCTTGAGCGCCCAGGTCCGGGCGCCCGGCACTGTCGGCAGGGCGGCATACCGTATGCCGCAGGACCTGACCACCGCCGGCGGCAGCACCCGCGACGACCGACCGAGGAGCACGATGACCGCGGCACTCTCACCCAGCCGGGCGGCTGACTTCAAACAGTGCCCGCTGCTCTATCGGTTCCGGGTCGTCGACCGGCTCCCGTCACCGCCCAGCCCAGCCGCTGCCCGCGGCACCCTCGTCCACGCCGTCCTCGAGCGGGTCTTCGACCTCGCCGCCGCCCAGCGAACCCCCGAAGCCGCCGTCGCCCTCCTGCCCGGGGCCTGGGCGGCGCTCGTCGAGGAGGAGCCCGAGCTGGCCACCATGATCGCCGACCACGAGACCCTCGACGAGGAGGCCTGGTTCGGCCAGGCCGGGGCCCTCGTCGAGAAGTGGTTCGGCCTGGAGGACCCGACCCGGCTGGAGCCCGAGGAGCGTGAGCTCTATGTCGAGACGACCGTCGACACCGGCGACGGTGACGGCCTCGTCCTGCGCGGCTACGTCGACCGCCTCGATGTCACGGCAGCGGGGGCGATGCGGGTCCTCGACTACAAGACGGGCCGCTCGCCCAATGAGCGTTTCGAGGCCAAGGCGCTGTTCCAGATGAAGTTCTACGGACTGGTCCTGTGGCGGACCCGCGGGACGATTCCCGCGCTGCTCCAACTGGTCTACCTCGGCGACGGCGAGGTCGTCCGCTACGTCCCCGACGAGCGCGACCTGCTCGCCCTCGAAGCCAACCTCAAGGCGCTGTGGTCCGCCATCGCCCGCGCCGCCCGCACCGGCGACTGGCGTCCGAGCCCCTCACGCCTCTGCGACTGGTGCGACTACCGCGACCTCTGTCCGGCCTGGGGCGGCACGCCCCCGCCGCTGCCCGATGACGCGGCCATTCGCGCCCTCGACCCGCGGGTCACCGGCGCCGCCCCCAAGAACGACGACTGATCAGTCGCGCGTCACGGCAGCCAGCGTCGAGTCCGCCAGCCGACCGAGGTCGTATGCCGTCAGGCCGGCCAACGTAGGGATCTGCACCGCTCCGGCCATCTCGGGGACGGGGACCAGGTGCGGCACCGCGATGGTCGGGACTCCTGCCGCCACGCCGGAGCGGACCCCGGTCGGTGAGTCCTCGATGGCGACGCAGTCGGCGACGGCGACGCCCAACGCCCGGCTGGCCGCGGCATACGGCTCCGGGTGGGGCTTGCCGTGACTCACCTCGTCACCGGTGACGACCGCCGCGAAGGTGCCCTCGGGAAGCGACCCCACGACCGCGTCGGCGAGCGACCGCCACGACATGGTCACCAGCGCGCACGGCACACCAGCCTCGGCGAGCGAGGCCAGCAGCTCCTGGGCGCCCGGCCGCCACGGCAGGTGCCCTCGAACCTGCACGATGACCCGCGCCAGGAGGCGCTCGATGATCTCCAGGGGTGTCAGCGTGGTCGGCGAGTGGTCCTTGATGAACTGGGCCGAGACCATGAGGTCGTTGCCGACGAGCTGCAGTGCGTAGTCATCGCTCCACGTCCCGCCGGCCGCCTCGACGATCTCGTGCTCGGCGGCGACCCAGTACGGCTCGGTGTCGACGAGCGTGCCGTCCATGTCCCAGAGGACCGCGGCGGGCAGGCGGGCAGGCTGGGCGCTCACGACGGGCGAGTCTACGCAGGGCTGGCTCGGGCCGGAACGCGAGTGCATAGGCTGGGACCGGACACCAAGTGAGGAGTGCGCGTTGATCGAACTCGAGGACCTGCCCGAGCTGGACAACCCGGTGCTCATTGCTGCCTTCGAGGGCTGGAATGACGCCGGCGAGGCGGCCACGGCTGTCATCGAGCACCTCGCCACGGTGTGGGACGCCGAGGCGGTTGCGGCGCTCGATCCCGAGGACTACTACGACTTCCAGGTCAACCGGCCACGGATCGTCGCCGACGGTGGTTCCCGTCGGATCCACTGGCGGACGACCCGGATCCTCGTGGCAACCCGGACCACGCTCGGGCGCGATGTGGTGCTCATCCAGGGCATCGAGCCGTCGTTCCGCTGGCGCGCGTTCACCATCGAGCTGATGGAGCTCGCCCAGGAGGCAGGCGTCTCCACGATCATCACCCTCGGCGCGCTCATGGCCGATGTCGCCCACAGCCGCCCGATCCCGGTCACCGCGTCATCCGACGACGACGACACCCGGCACCGGTTCGACCTCGAGGCGAGCAAGTACGAGGGCTCGACGGGGATCGTCGGTGTGCTGGCCGACGCGGCCACCCAGACCGGCATCGAGTCGATCTCGTGCTGGGCGGCCGTCCCGCACTACGCGCCGCACTCCCCGTCGCCCAAGGCCACGCTGGCCCTCGTCTCCCGGCTCGAGGAGCTGCTCGACGCCCCGATCGACCACCTCGAGCTGCCCGAGGACTCTCGGGCCTGGGAGCGCGGCGTCGACGAGTTGGCCCAGACCGACGAAGAGGTCGCCGAGTACGTCGAGTCGCTCGAGGAGGCCCAGGACACCGCCGACCTGCCCGAGGCGAGCGGCGATGCGATCGCCCGCGAGTTCGAACGTTACCTGCGCCGGCGCGAGGACCCCCCGGCCGGCGGCTGAGCGGTCCGGTTCAGACGCGGACGCCGAGCAGCGCGTCGCACGCCCGCGCGAGGATTCCCGGAGCTGCCGGGTCGTCACCGCCCTCGACCAGGCACTGCTCGACCCACGCGTCGACGGAGGCCAGCGCGGCCGGGCTGTCCAGACCCGCGGCCAGGGCCATCCGTATGCCGGTCAGTGCAGCATCCGCGGACGGTCCGGTGTCGACCGAGAGGGCTTCGCGCCACCGAGCCAGCCGAGCCACCGCGGCCGCCAGCACCTCCTTGGTGTACTCCCACGGGACCCGGTGGTCATGCGCGAGCAGGGCCAGCCGGATCGCCATCGGGTCGACACCGTCGCGCCGCAACACTGACACCTTGACCAGGTTGCCCTTGGACTTGCTCATCTTCTCGCCCTGGTAGCCGACCATTGCCTGGTGTACGTAGGACCCGGCATACGTCAGACCACCGGTGAGCCCCTCGGCCTGGGCCGCGCTCATCTCGTGGTGAGGGAAGAGGAGGTCGGTGCCGCCGCCCTGCACGGCGAACGGAATACCGAGGTGGTCCCGGGCGATGGCCGTGCACTCGATGTGCCAGCCGGGGCGGCCGGGCCCGAGCACCGGGTGCTCCCATGAGGGCTCACCCGGACGGGCCGCTCGCCACAGGAGCGGATCGAGGGCGTCACGCTTGCCCACGCGGTCCGGGTCGCCCCCGCGGTCGGCATAGACCTCGAGCATCTCCTCGCGGCTCCACCCGCTCACCGCGCCGAAGCCAGGGCGCTGGGCGAGGTCGAGATAGACGTCCGACCCCGGCACCTCACCGGCCGGAATCGGGTATGCCGCACCGCTGGCGAGAAGGTCGGCCACCGCCGCGCTGATCGAGTCGATCGACTCGACGACGCCGACGTACTGGTCGGGGGGGATGACGGCGAGGGCGGTCATGTCCTCGCGGAACAGAGCGATCTCGCCGTCGCCGAGGTCCTGCCAGGTCACTCCGTCGCGGGCCGCGCGCTCGAACAGCGGGTCGTCGATATCGGTGACGTTCTGGACGTAGGTCACCTCCTGACCGGCGTCGCGCAGGGCCCGGCCGAGCAGGTCGAAGGTGACGTAGGTGGCGGCGTGGCCGAGGTGGGTGGCGTCGTAGGGCGTGATCCCGCAGACGTAGAGGCCGACCCGTTCACCCGCGACCGCCTCCCGTAGCTCGCCCGTCACGGTGTCATGAACACGGACGGCGGGGCCATGGCCGGGGATCGCCGGGATGAACGGAGTGGGCCACGACTGCACGCCGGGCAGCCTATCCAGCGAATCCCGAACGCCCGGACGACGCCCACTGCCCGGGACTCACAGCGGCGGCCAGGGAATGCCGTAGCGGTGCGTGGGGTGCTCGGGGTGCCGACCGGAGTGGAGCAGCTCGGCGACCCGCCCCCGCAGGGCGCCGATCTCCCGGCGGGTCAGCAGCGACTCCAGGACGGCCGCCAGATCCCCGGTCAGGGAGGCGTCGAGCGCCTCCAGCCGCGCCACGTCGACGGCGGCCAGTCGCTGGCCCGCCCAGCCCCAGAGGACGGTTCGCAACTTGGGTTCCGCGTGCCCGGTCAGGCCGTGGTCGAACCCCCACAGCCCGCCGCCCGGCGCCAGTGCGAGGTGACCGCCCTTGCGGTCGGCGTTGTTGAGGACAGCGTCCAGGGTGGCCATCGACCGGACCGGGGCGGTATCGCGGTGCACGACGGCGACCGGCCGGCCAGCCATGTCCTCCCCCTCGAACGCCGTCAGCCAGCCCGCCTCGACCGCGCCCACCCGGACGAGGTCGACGACCGACTCCAACGGCTGCCGGGGGTCGCCCACCCAGCGCTGCACCGAACCCGGCCCCATCGGCCCGTCGCGGAGCACGGTCTGCGGGACGAGGTCGAAGCCGGCGGCGCGACTGATCTCGTATGCCGCGACCTCCCGGGCCGCGAGGGTCCCGTCGGGGAAGTCCCACAGCTCCCGCTCCCCCGACACCGGCTTGTAGATGGCATGCGGTCCGTCGGCGCCGACCCGGACGAGCAGGGCCAGGTTGGAGGCGGGCTGGATCCGGCCGACGACCTCGATCTCGGCGGTGGCCAGATCGGGACCGACGTCCCGGAACGGCGCGGACATGGTCAGCGGCGGTAGCCGTTGGCACGCGGGCAGATGTGGCCGTCGGTCTCCAGCGGCCCGCCGCAGAACGGGCAGGGCGGGCGGCCGGCGCTCACGACCTCCTGGGCCCGCCGCGCGAACGCGCGGGCCTGGGCGCCGGTGAGGATCACGCGCAGACTGTACGGGGGCACGACGGGTGCGTCGTCGCCCTCCTCGGGCTCGGCCTCGGGATCCCGGTCGTGGCACTCGATGACGACCCGCTCCCGCTCGCTGTCCCACATCAACGCGAGGGTGTTGACCCTGAACTCGTCCTCGATCGGCGTGTCCAGCGCCGCGGTGTCGGCCCCGCCGATGACGAGGGCCAGCGCCTCTCCGTCAGGTGCGCCAACCTGGTCGAGGAGATCATTGACCTTGTCGGCGAGGACACCCACCTGGAGCTTCTCGATGGAGACGCTCGTCAGCCGGACCCCGGCCCGCGCCTGGAGGAAGAAGGTCCGCTGACCGGGCGGACCGACCGTGCCGACGACGAATCGCTCCGGCGGGTCGTATTCGGTGAGGGTCATATCGGCACCCTAACCCGCCGTAGCGGGCTGCCCGTCGGCACTGCCGCCGGGTGTCGCCTCCCCGTCTGAGGCGTGCCCGGAGGACGCGGTGAGCGAGCCCAGCCGCGTCGGGTCCGCGTTGATCCCGAGCAGGAATGGCCGGTAGGCCGTGTAGCGCACCGCTGCGACCGAGGCCGTCTCGACGACGAACCGCTGGAACTGGTCGAGGTGGACGCCCGAGGCGTCGGCGACCACCGCCTTGACGAGGTCGCCGTGCGTCACGGCCACCCAGACGGCGTCGGCGCCGTGGGCGGCCTCCACCTCGGCATCCAGGGCGCGGACAGCGCCCACGATCCGGGTGGCCATGTCGGTGAGGGACTCCGCGGCATAGGCCCCGTCCTCGGGGAACCGGGCGGCCGACGGCTGGGCCTGCACGGTCTTCCAGAGCGCCTCGCCGGCCAGCTCCTTGAGCGGGCGGCCGGTCCACGCGCCGTAGCCCGCCTCGGTGAGCCGTTCGTCGGTCTCGACGGCCAGCCCCGACCCGCGCGCCGCGGCGATGGCGGAGGCGGTCTGCTGGCAGCGCTCGAGGGGGCTGGCCACGAGACGGACCAACGGGACCCCGGCCAGGGCTGCGCCCAGCGCCGCGACCTCGCTCCGGCCGCGGTCGGTCAGCTCGACGCCCGGCATCCGACCGGAGAGCACTCCACCGGCGTTACCCGTCGAGTGCCCGTGCCGAACGAGGAGCGCAATCGCCATGGCGGCAGCCTACGGTCCGCGCGTCGACCCTACGGCCCGGCCACGTGTGGTCCGATGGACCAGTGATCATCGACCAGGCGACCTACCACGGCGGGGTGCGACGATCCTGTTTCGACCTGAGCGATTCGCTGGAGGAGATCCGGGCCCGGCCGGGCACGACAGACTTCCTCTGGATCGGGCTCAACGACCCCACCCAGGCCGAGTTCGACAACGTCAACGACGAGCTCCGCCTCCACCCTCTCGCGGTCGAGGACGTCCTCAAGGGTCGGCAACGGGCCAAGATCGAGCGTTACGACGACACCCTGTTCGTGGTCCTCAAGACCCTGCGCTACGTCGACGCGACGTCCGACGTGGAGACAGGTGAGGTGATGGTGTTCGTCGGTGACCACTTCGTCGTCACCGTCCGCAACGGCGCGCTCAACCCGCTCGCTGGCATCCGGGCCCGGCTGGAGGCCAATCCCGACCGGCTCCGGCTCGGGCCGATGTCGGTCCTGCACGCGGTCATGGACGAGGTTGTCGACAACTACACCTACGTCGAGGGAGAGTTGGCCATCGACCTCGACGAGATCGAGGCGCGGGTCTTCGCCGGCGAGCGGATGGCCGAGTCGCACGAGATCTACCGGCTCAAGCGCGAGGTGCTGGAGACCAAGCGGGCGACGGTGCCCCTCCTGCCGGCCCTCGACTTCCTCGTCGCGAGTCCGCGCAGCGCCCTGCCGGAGGGCGAGTTGCGCCTGCTGTTCCGCGACGTGAGCGACCACCTCAAGACGGTGACCGACCACGTCGAGTCCTACGACCGGCTGCTGAGCGACATCCTCGGCGCGCACCTCGCCCAGGTGGGGGTCGAGCAGAACGAGGTGGCGGTCCGCCAGAACTCCGACATGCGCAAGATCTCGGCCTGGGTCGCCATCGCCGCGGTGCCCACGATGATCGCCGGGATCTACGGCATGAACTTCGACAACATCCCCGAGCTGCACTGGCACTACGGCTATTTCATCGTCATCGGGATCATGGCAACGGCCTGTTTCGGCCTCTATCGGGCGTTCCGCCAATCCGGCTGGCTGTAGCGGCCGAGACCACGATCTGGCGAATGCCGGGTGCTCAGGTCGCGGAGATCCAGCCCGCGGCCAGGGCGACGACGACCGCCGCGCCGAGGACGACGCGGTAGGTGACGAAGGAACGCAGCGAGTTCGTCGCGACGAATCGCAGCAGCCAGGCGATCGAGGCGTAGGCGACGACGAAGGACACGACCATGCCGACGAGGATGGGCCCGACACCGAGACCGGCGAGGTCATGGCGCGACTTCACCGTCTCGTAGATGCCAGCGGCCGTCAGTGCCGGGATGGCCATGAAGAACGACAGCTCGGTTGCCACGACCCGGTTCAGCCCTTGGAAAAGACCGGCCGAAATCGTCGCGCCCGACCGTGAGACGCCGGGGATGAGTGAGACGCACTGGGCCACACCGATGACCAGGCCGTCCGTGACCGTGATGTCATCCTCGCCGCGGATCCGGCCGGTCGACTCGAGCTGGTCGTGCCGACGCTCGGCGAGCCACATGACCGCGCTCCAGAGGATCAGGGCGAACGCGACGACCCAGAGCGATCGGAGGGCACCCTCGATCAGGCTCTTGCCGAGGAAGCCGACGATGCCCACGGGGACCGAGCCGACGATCACCGCCCAGGCCAGGGTGTAGTCGTGCTCCGTGCGGACCTCGGCGTCGGTGAGGCCGCGGAACCACGCGCTGAGCAGCCGGATGATCTTGCGGCCGAAGTAGAGGAACGTCGCGAGAATCGCGGGCGCCTGGATGAGGGCGGTGTAGGCGGTGACACCGGGGGCGTCGATCTTCAGGCCGAGCAGCTTCTCGGCGATGGTGAGGTGACCGGTCGAGGAGACCGGGAGAAACTCGGTGAGTCCCTCGACGACGCCGAGCACGACGGCCTGGAAGAACGTGAGGTCCATGGGGCAGGGGCTTCCTTGGGAGGGGCGATGCAGCGGGGGGCGGTGGGGCCAGTGATCAGAGACCGAGTTCGTCCCTCAGCTCGGCCATCGCCTGGACGATGGCCAACCTGCTGGCCCGGTCGGCGGCGAACGGGCTGACGTTGAGGGTCGTGACGCCCGCGGCAGGGTAGCGTGCCAGCCTGTCCTTGATCCGGTCGCGCGGGCCGATCAGGGTGATGGCTTCGATGAGCTCGAACGGCAGGGCCGCGGCCGCGTCGCGCGGCTGGCCGGCGAGGTACAGGTCCTGGACGACGCGCGCCGCCTCACCGAACCCGAGCCGGACGGCGAGGTCGTTGTAGAAGTTCTGCTCCCGTGAGCCCATGCCGCCGACGTAGAGCGCCACGTACGGGGCCACGGCGGCGGCCGCTGCCCGCACGTCGTCGGCGATGGCGACCGGCACCGAGACGGACACGTCGAAGCCCGCCATCGGGTCCGAATCGGTCCCCCGCCCGCTCCGGCGGCGCCCGGCGAGGACGTGGCCGAGGTCCCCGGTCGAGTGCTCCGGCGAGAAGAAGATGCCGAGCCACCCGTCGGCGATCTCCCCGGCCAGCTCCAGGTTCTTCGGACCGACGGCGGCCAAGTAGACCGGGATGTGTTCGCGGACGGGGCGCACGGTGAGCTTGAGCGACTTCCCCGGACCGTCGGGAAGGGGCAGGGTGAAGTGCTTCCCGGCATAGGAGAGACGTTCGCGTCGCAGCACCTGCTGGACGATGTCGACGTACTCCCGGGTCCGCCCGAGCGGCGCCGCGAACCGCACCCCGTGCCAGCCCTCGCTCACCTGTGGGCCCGACACGCCGAGACCGAGGCGGAACCGACCGCCGGACAGGGCGTCCAGGGTCGCTGCCGTCATCGCGGTCATGGCCGGGGTCCGGGCCGGGATCTGCATGACGGCTGCGCCGAGGCCGATCCGCTCCGTCTGCGCACCGATCCAGGACAGCACGGTCGGCGCGTCGGAGCCGTAGGCCTCGGCCACCCAGGCCACCGCGTAGCCCAGCCGGTCGGCCTCCTGGGCCAGCACGACGTGGTCCGCGTCCATTCCGAGCCCGAAGTAGCCCATGTTGACGCCGAGGTCCATGCGCCGAGGCTATAGCCTCGACCACCATGCGCCGCAGCACCCTCGGCCGCTCCGGCCTCCATGTCTCTTCCCTGGCCCTGGGCACCATGCAGTGGGGCGGGCGGACCGACCTCGTCGAGGCCCGGGCCATGCTCGGCGCCTACCTGGACGCGGGTGGGACCCTCGTCGACACCGCGCACGGGTATGCCGGTGGGGCCAGTGAGGAGATGGTCGGCACCCTGGTCGGCGAGCGGGGACGGGACGCGTTCACCCTGTGCACCAAGGCCGGGATCTCCCGGTCCTCCGGGAGCCGGGTCGTCGACACGTCGCGAGGCACGCTGATCACCCAGCTGGACACGTCCCTCGGGCGCCTCGGGACCGACCACGTCGACCTGTGGCTCGTCCATGCCTGGTCCGACGCGACCCCGCTCGAGGAGACCCTGTCCGCGCTGGAGTTCGCCGCCAGCTCGGGGCGGGCCCGCTACGTGGGGGTGTCCAACTACGGCGGTTGGCAGTTGGCCCGCGCTACCACCCTCGCGGCCCAGTCACGGGTGCCGATCATCGCCAACCAGGTCGAGTACTCCCTGCTCGAGCGGATCGCCGAGCACGAGATCGTCCCGGCCGCCGTGTCCCTCGGCGTGGGGCTGATGGCCTGGGCGCCCCTGGCCGGAGGCGTGTTGGCCGGCCGCTACCGCACCTCCACCCCTGCCGACTCACGTGGTGCGTCGGCCGACCTGGGCCGCTACGTCACCGACCGGATGGGGCCGGGAAGCCAGGGTGTGGTCGAGGCGATCGTCACCGCCGCGCGCGGCCTGGACACCACCCCGACCGCCGTGGCCCTGGCCTGGCTCCGCGACCGAACCGGCATGTCCTGCGCAGTCGTCGGCAGCCGCACCGAGGTCCAGCTCCGCCAAGTGCTCGACGGAGTCGACATCGACATCCCGGCGCAGGTGACCCGCGCCCTGGACGACGTGTCGTCGATCAGCCTCTGAGCTGATCAGGCCTTGGGCTCGCCCTCGCCGGCCGTGTCCGGCTCGCCGCGGTCGACACCCTCGAACTCGAAGTCGCCCTCGAAGCCGGAGTAGGTCGCCTCGTCGTCGTCCTCGTCGGCGTGGTCGTCGATCTCCCCGTCGTCGTCAGCTCCTTGGTGGCCGTCAGCTCCGTGGGCCCAGGCGTCCTCGTCGTCCTTCTCGTCGTCGTCCTCCTCGTCGTCCTCGTCATCGTCGAACTCGAGGTCATCGTCATCCTCGCCGTAGACCTCGAGCGGCGTCATCTCGCCGTAGGCCGAGAGCAGCGCGTCGTCGTAGGCCTCGAAGGCGTCAGCCAGGTCGT
>JBDTBX010000083.1:0-10312 GCA_039923915.1 Nostocoides sp.
GGGCACCGTCATCGAGGTCGTCAAGGGCGGCTTGATTCTTGACATCGGATTGCGCGGCTTCCTGCCCGCCTCCCTGGTCGAGATGCGTCGCGTGCGCGATCTGCAGCCTTACGTGGGCAAGACGCTCGAGGCGAAGATCATCGAGCTGGACAAGAACCGCAACAACGTGGTCCTGTCCCGCCGGGCCTGGCTCGAGCAGACCCAGTCCGAGGTCCGCACGACCTTCCTGCGCGAGCTGCAGAAGGGCCAGGTCCGTTCCGGTGTGGTCTCCAGCATCGTCAACTTCGGTGCGTTCGTCGACCTCGGTGGTGTCGACGGTCTCGTCCACGTCTCCGAGCTGTCCTGGAAGCACATCGACCACCCGTCGGAGGTCGTCGAGGTCGGCGACGAGGTCACCGTCCAGGTGCTCGACGTCGACATGGAGCGCGAGCGCGTCTCACTGTCGCTGAAGGCGACCCAGGAAGACCCGTGGCAGCACTTCGCCCGGACCCACGCGATCGGTCAGGTCGTCCCGGGCAAGGTCACCAAGCTCGTCCCGTTCGGTGCGTTCGTTCGCGTCGACGACGGCATCGAGGGCCTGGTCCACATCTCCGAGCTGGCCGAGCGCCACGTCGAGCTGCCCGAGCAGGTCGTCACCGTCGGGTCCGACATCTTCGTCAAGGTCATCGACATCGACCTCGAGCGTCGCCGGATCTCGCTGTCGCTCAAGCAGGCCAACGACGCGGCGGGCCAGGTCGAGGACTTCGACCCGACCCTCTACGGGATGGCGGCCGAGTACGACGAGGCCGGCAACTACAAGTACCCCGAGGGCTTCGACTCCGAGACCAACGAGTGGCTCGAGGGGTATGACACCCAGCGCGAGAAGTGGGAGAAACAGTACGCCGAGGCCCACGCCCGGTGGGACGCGCACAAGACGCAGGTCGAGACGGCGGCCAAGGCCGACGCGGAGGCCGCGACTGGTGGCGACAGCCCGACGTCGTACTCGAGCGACTCGACGACTGCGTCGGCGCCCTCCTCCTCCGAGAGCAGCTCCAGTTCCTCGGCTCCGGCCGAGGGCACGCTGGCCTCCGACGAGGCCCTCGCCGCCCTGCGCGAGAAGCTCACCGGCAACTGAGCTCACCGGCATACGGCCCCGGTCGTATGCCGCCCGCTCACCGACGCGGCCCGGTCACCCCACCATGGGGAGGCCGGGCCGCGTCGCCGTCTTCTCTCCCCCCACCCGCCTCAACTTTCCCGCCCCATCCGGGAAAGCCAACTTCGCAAGGGAAATCAACCCCTGCGAACCGGCAACTTCCCTTGTGAAGGGCACGATGGGCGTATGCCGCGAACCATCGCCACGAACACGACCGTCACCCTCGCTGCCCTGCTCGACTTCGTCCGCCCGCGTCACCAGATGATCCTGATCACGACCCGCACTGATGGTCGGCCACAGGCCTCGCCGGTCACCGGCGGGGTCGACGACGCCGGGCGGATCGTGGTCTCCACCTATCCCGAGCGCGCCAAGGTCGCCAATGCCAAGGCGCGCCCGACAGCGAGCGTCCTGGTCCTGTCCGACGACTTCGGCGGGGCGTGGGTCCAGGTCGATGGTGACGTCGAGGTCATCGACATCCCCGAATCGGTCGAGCCGCTCGTCGACTACTACCGGAGTATCGGCGGCGAGCATCCGGACTGGGCCGAGTACCGCCGGGCCATGGTCGACCAGGGCAAGTCGATCATCCGGGTGACGCCGACTCGTTGGTCGCCGATCGCCACCGGTGGCTTCCCGGCCCGGCTCGTCGTGTGACCCGACTCCCGCACCACGAGGGCCGGGGCAACGGACGGGCCAGGGGCCGGCGCGAGGGTGCTGCTCAGTCGGGAGCATCGGGCGCGCCCGGTCGGGGCGCGTGCCGCCTGCCCATCTCCAACGGCCCGAGGAGGGCGGCCATGGCTGCTGGCGCCACCGGGGGGTGGGCGGTCGAGGGGTGAGTCAGGCCGGCGCGCGGCCGGCTGAAGGCGGTCAGGGCGGTCAGCGTCATCTGGTCGACGACAGCCTGCGAGGTGCGGCCGATGGACTGGAGTGGGCAGCTGCTGTCCAGGTTGCAGGCCCAGTAGGTCGTCCCGGCGTTGAAGACACCGGCACCCGAGGGCGTCGTGTAATAGCTGACGGTCATGGTCGTCAGGCCCGGGTGCTCACCCGGCGGCGGGAAGGCGCCCTCGAGGATGACCCCGATGTTCGGTGGCGTTCGCGGATCCTCCTGGCCGGCCACGAGGGGCAGGACGGAATCGACCTCGTTGCCGGCGATGTCGTCCAAGACCTGACCGGCGTGCACTCCGGTGCCGCGAAGCAGCCACGACGTGCCATCCATGACGCGTTCCGGCCCGAAGACCGAGACACCGCTGAACCCGGCGCCGGTCAACTGTGACTGGCTGCGGCGCAGCGGGCCGTCGGCCCAACGGACCGTGGTGTCCAGGGGTCGGCTCCTACCGACCGGGTCCAGGGCAGCAGCGCGGTAGACGATCTCGGTCAGCGGGTCGCCCTCGCTGTCGCGGGTGAGGCGAGCCTGCCAGTAGGCCTCGTTGCCCCCCAGGTTGGCGATGTTGGTGCCGGAGTTGCGGGCCGCCTCGACGGCGTCGTAGATCCGGCTCGTCCAGTACTCCGAGTGACCGGGGATGACGATCCCGGCGCGACCCGCTAGCAGACTGGGCCGAGCATCGACGTCGGTGGCGGTGACGATGTCGACGCGTAGGTGGTGAGCCTGCAGGAAGCGGACGATGGGCAGATCCATCGAAAGGAACTGCTGGGTGCCGGACCCCTGGTACGGGCGGTGGAAGCCGACCTCGAACGACCGGTTCGCCAAACGCTCGTCATGGCTGCGGCCGCTGCCCAGATACAGCGAGTGGCCGCCGTAGCCGTTGTAGGCCTGCCACGTGAGATCGCTGGCCATGAGCACCAGAGGTGCCCGACCGGCCTCATCGCGGACGACGAGCGGCGCGAGTGAGCCTGCCCGGCCGGCGGAGTCGACTGCCGCGATGAGATAGAAGCCCGGGACCCACGTCGGCTCCACTGTCAGGGTCGTCGTGATGGGCCACTCCTGCGTTGACAACCTCGTCGGCCCGCTGATACCACGGATCCGTTGGGCTCGTGCCGGGAACACGGCGGAACTCCACACGAGTCGTGCGCCCGCGCCCCGGTAGCCACCGACCCGGAAGGCGCGCAGGCGGACAGGACCGGAGCCGCGGACGTGGACACCGATGGTCTCACCGCAGGTCGCTGACGGTACGTCCAGGTACAGCGCCACGCGGCTGGGGTTCAGACCCGTGTAGCGGCGCCAGCTGGGGTCTCCCCGTTTGGCGTCCTCGCTCGCCGGGCCGGTCGAGGCGTCGGGGAGCTGGGACGCGTGCTGGCAGGCTGCCGAGAGCTTCGGCGCGGCGAACAGGTCTTTCGGCATCGTGGTGAGGAGGGAGGCGGAGTAGGTGCCAGGGTAGAGCGCGCCATGTGCGGGAGGGCTCACCTCGTGGGGAAGGGCGATGGGAGTGCCCGACTCCGCCGTCGAGGTGCGGTAGACCTCCAGAGCGGATCCGGCGATCGCCGCGCCCCCAAGAAGTGCGACGAGCACCGCGGCCATCACCGCAGCCCGCTTCCGTCCGCTCCACCCGCTCAGCGCACGATGGTCGAGTCGGTGGTTCTCCTGCTGCACGGGACGACGATAGGTGGCGGGTCTGGGTGTCGGCTCCGAGCCGGCTGCCGAAAGGGTGAGAGGCGGCGAGAGCTCGGGTCGCCCGGCGGAGCTCCCGCGATCCGGGTCGCAGGCGACTGGGAACCCGCCCGCACGTGGCACGCATCGATCCGCGCCGTCGGCTTGGACCAACTGATCAGCCCCTTTCCATATATCGGGTGACCCGATAATCGCAGACGGGGTGGTGGGTAGCCTGACGTCATGTTGCGCGTCGGGCTCACCGGAGGCATCGGGTCGGGCAAGTCGACAGCGGCCCGGCGGCTGGCCGAGCTCGGCGCGAGGGTCATCGACTCCGACGTGCTGGCGCGCGAGGTGGTCGAGCCCGGGACCGAGGGGCTGGCGGCCGTCGTCGACCGGTTCGGTCGCAACCTGGTCGGCGCGGACGGATCGCTCGACCGGGCCGCCCTGGGGCGGATGGTGTTCGGCGACGATCAGGCCCGCCGCGATCTCGAAGCCATCCTGCACCCCCGCATCGCCGCTCGGACCCGGGAGCTCACGGCCACCGCGCCCGCTGATGCCATCGTCGTCCACGACGTCCCGCTCCTCGTCGAAAAGGCGATGGGTTCGGCGTACCATCTGGTCGTCGTCGTGGGAGCTGACGAGCAGACTCGCGTGGACCGCCTCGTCACCGACCGGGGCATGACGCCGGACGATGCCCACGGACGGATCGCCGCTCAGGCCACCGACGAGCAGCGCCACCTCGCCGCCGATGTCTGGCTCGACAACAGCGGCACTCGGGACAGCCTGTCCGCGGCGGTCGACACGCTGTGGCGCGAGCGCCTCGCCCCCTACGACGCCAACCTGCGCCACGGCCTCAGGGCCAAGAGCGCCGAGCCCCACCTGCTGGCCGATCCGGATCCGGGCTGGCCCGCAGAGGGTGTCCGGCTCGGGCGGAGGCTCACCCATCTGCTTGGCGACCTGGCGCGCACCGTCGACCACATCGGCCCGACCAGCGTGCCCGGTTTGGTCGCCAAGGACGTCCTCGACCTCCAGGTGGGTGTCGAGGACCTCGCGGTGATCGACGAGGTGGTGGCCGATCGGTTGGCGGCCGGCGGGTTCGTTCCGGACCGGCGGGTGGTCGAGGCCCCCGCCACAGACGGCACGGTCTGGGTCGAGAGGTTTCTGGGCGGCTGTGACCCCGGGCGGATCGTGAACGTCCACGTCCGCGTCGTGGCTTCGCCCGGTTGGGTGTGGGCACTGATCGTGCGCGACTGGTTGCGCGCGGACGGGGAGGGGCGGGCCGCGTATGCCGAGCACACGGTGAGCCTGGCCGACACCACGTCGTATGCCGCGGCCAAGGAGCCGTGGTTCGACCTGGCCGATGCCCGAGCCCGGGCCTGGGCAGCGCGCACCGGCTGGGCACCGCCGACCTGAGTCGCACCGGGCTCGCCCGGGCCCCATCGGGAACTTGTCGTGGCACACTGCGGACAGGCAGAACCCCCGAGCAAAGGTGACGGACATGGCGGAGCTGGACGTGGTCGCAGTGATCCGGGCGCAGGCCGGTCATGAGGATTCCGTGCGGTCGGCCCTGCAGGCACTGGCCACCGCGACCCGACAGGAGGAGGGCTGCATGAGCTACGACCTCAAGGTCGCCAGTGACCAGCCAACGGTCTTCGTCACGGTGGAGAGGTGGCGCGGGGCCGAGGACCTGGCCGCCCACATGCAGGCCCCGCACCTGCTCGCGGCACTGGAGAGCGCCGGACCGTACCTGGCGGCACCACCGGCGATCTACCCGCTCGCCGACGCCTGAGCCACGCGCCGGCGCGACCAAGCGCGCAAATGGTTCCCACCAGATCTGGCCAGGCACGCTCGCCCTCGGAGGTCAGTCGGAGGCCGAGGCCTCTGCCGACGCCTTCTTGCTGGCGGCCTTCTTGGTCGGGGCAGCCTTCTTGCGGGCAGCCCGCTCGGCAATGGCGCTCTTGGTGGCCCCCTCGCGGGTTGCTACGTAGCGCTTCGGGGCCTTGTCCGTGGGCTTGATTCCGCGCGCCGCCGTGGTCGACTCGTAACGGATGAAAGCGACGGCGATCTCGTGCCGCAGCTCAAGGGTGGACTGCTGGCGGAAGTCGGCGAGGTCCTGTCGTTCCTCCTCGCCCATGTGTTTGCTGTTGTAGACGTTGGCGTCGGTGACCGCAGTCCACCAGGCGGCTGAACCAGTCTTGCAGCGGCCGACCTTGCGGATGGCCTTGCGAATCTCGTTGTGGTCCTTGATCGCGTCGGTGACCTCTTCCTTGACCGACTCGGCGTCGGCGCTGCCGGTGCCCAGCCTGAGCACCTCGGGGTAGAAGTACTTCTCCTCGGCCTCGGCATGGGTCTCGAGCAGGATCGCCAAGCGCTTCCACACCGCGCCAAGGCCCTGGTCGTCAGCCCGGGGCCACTCCTCCAGCATGGCGAACATGCGTCGCTGCTCAGCATGCTGGTGGGCGATGATCTCGGTGATGTCCACAAGGTCTCCTCGGGTAGGCGCCCACCCATTGTGACAACGGCGCTGTCGGTGGCGCGGCATACGATCAAATCATGCGTCCGACCACTGACCTCAAGCGCCGCGTGGCCCCCTTCGAGGTGATCTCCGACTTCTCGCCGGCCGGTGACCAGCCGACGGCGATCGCCGACCTGACAGCGCGGGTCAAGGCGGGGGAGACCGACACCGTGCTGCTGGGTGCGACCGGCACCGGCAAGTCAGCGACAACGGCCTGGCTGATCGAGCAGGTGCAGCGACCGACCCTGGTGATGGCGCCCAACAAGACGCTGGCGGCCCAGCTGGCCAACGAGTTCCGCGAGCTGCTCCCCAACAACGCGGTCGAGTACTTCGTCAGCTACTACGACTACTACCAGCCCGAGGCCTACATCCCCCAGACCGATACCTACATCGAGAAGGACTCCTCGATCAACGACGAGGTGGAGCGGCTCCGGCACTCCACGACCAACTCGCTGCTGACCCGGCGTGATGTGATCGTCGTCGCGTCGGTGTCGTGCATCTACGGGCTCGGCACGCCACAGGAGTACGTCGACCGGATGGTGCCGCTGCGCGTTGGCGACGAGCTCAACCGCGACGACCTGCTGCGCAAGTTCGTCCAGATGCAGTACACCCGCAACGACCTGGCCTTCACGCGGGGCACCTTCCGCGTGCGTGGCGACACCGTCGAGATCATTCCGGTCTACGAGGAGCTGGCGATCCGGATCGAGCTGTTCGGTGACGAGATCGAGCGGATCTACACCCTGCACCCGCTGACCGGGGAGGTGGTTCGCGAGGAGACCGAGATGTATGTCTTCCCGGCGACCCACTACGTGGCCGGTCCGCAGCGGATGGAGCGCGCGATCGGCGGCATCGAGAAGGAGCTCGAGGAGCAACTGGCCCTGTTCGAGCGGCAGGGCAAACTCCTGGAGGCCCAGCGACTGCGGATGCGCACGACCTACGACATCGAGATGATGCGCCAGGTCGGGTCCTGCTCGGGGATCGAGAACTACTCGATGCACATCGATGGGCGGTCGCGTGGGTCCGCGCCCAACTGCCTCATCGACTACTTCCCCGAGGACTTCCTGCTCGTCATCGACGAGTCGCACGTGACCGTGCCCCAGATCGGGGCGATGTACGAGGGCGACATGTCCCGCAAGCGGATGCTCGTCGACCACGGCTTCCGGCTGCCGAGTGCGATGGACAACCGGCCGCTGCGGTGGGAGGAGTTCCTCGACCGGGTCGGCCAGACGGTTTACCTGTCGGCGACGCCCGGGCCCTACGAGCTGGCCAAGGCCGAGGGGGTCGTCGAGCAGATCATCCGCCCGACCGGTCTGATCGACCCCGAGATCGTGCTCAAGCCGACCAAGGGCCAGATCGACGACCTGCTCCATGAGATCCGCACCCGGGCGGAGAAGCGCGAGCGGGTGCTCGTCACGACCCTGACCAAGAAGATGGCCGAGGACCTCACCGACTACCTCCTCGACAAGGGGGTGGCGGTGCGCTACCTGCACAGCGAGGTCGACACCCTGCGCCGGGTCGAGCTGCTCCGCGAGCTGCGGCTGGGGGAGTTCGACGTCCTCGTCGGCATCAACCTGCTCCGCGAGGGCCTCGACCTGCCCGAGGTGTCCTTGGTGTCGATCCTCGACGCCGACAAGGAGGGCTTCCTCCGGTCGGCCCGCTCGCTCATCCAGACCATCGGTCGCGCCGCCCGCAACGTGTCCGGCCAGGTGCACATGTATGCCGACAAGATCACCCCCTCGATGGCCGAGGCGATCGAGGAGACCACCCGACGGCGAGAGAAGCAGGTGGCCTACAACACGACCCACGGTCTCGACCCGCAGCCGCTGCGCAAGAGGATCGCCGACATCACCGACCTGCTTCAACGCGAGGACGCCGACACCGAGGCACTCCTTGGCTCCGGCCGTTCCCAGTCGCGAGGCAAGGGCGGTGGCCGCGGTGGCCGGGGCGCCCTCAGCGCCGACGAGGGCGTCGCGAGCGGGCGCCTCAAGAACCTGCCGGCGACCGATCTGGCCAACCTGATCCAGGAGCTCACCGTGCAGATGCACCAGGCCGCCAGTGACCTGCACTTCGAGCTGGCGGCCCGGTTGCGCGACGAGCTCTCCGACCTGAAGAAGGAACTCCGTCAGATGGCCAACGCAACGACCTGAGTCGAGTTCCCCGCCCCCGCCGGCCGTGGGTCACCCGTCCGGGTCGATCTGCTCCCTGCACGTGCGCCCGCGCGCTGCCGGGTGTCACGATCGAGGGGTGCGGGTTTTGTTCAGCACGACGGCCGGCCTGGGCCACTTCTTGCCCATGGTCCCGATCGCGCAGGCGGCTCTGGCGGCCGGCCACCAGGTGGTGGTCGCCGCGCCCGAGTCGTTCCGGTCGGCCGTCGTCGATGCCGGACTCGAGCACCTACCCTTCGCCGACCCCGACGGTGAGAGGATGGCCCAGACCTTCCGGTCGATCGATGGGCGAAGCGTCGAGGAGTCCAACCGGGTGGTCATCGGTGAGGTCTTCGTCCGCCTTGACGCGCAGGCGGCGCTACCTGGTGTCACCCGAACCATCGCGTCCTGGCGCCCCGACGTCGTGGTTCGCGACCCGGCCGAGTTCGCGTCGCTCGTGGCGGCAGCGGCCGGGGGAGTGCCTCAGGTCCAGGTGGCGATCGGGCTGGGCCCGATCGGGCCGTCGATCTGCAGCGCCCTCACAGCGCCTCTGGAGGAACTCTGCACCCGGGCCGGGCTGGAGCGCGAGTCCGTCAATGACCTCCTCGCCCGGCCCGGGAGGCTCACGTCCGTGCCGGCGAGCCTGGACGGCGGCCCGCTCTGGGGCGCCGCCACTGGTCGCCACCGGGAGGGCTCGGAGGGCAGTCCCACCTGGCGCTACCGGATCGACGAACCGGCCGCGAGCGATGCGGCCTTTCCTCGCTGGGGTGACCCGGAGGCTCCGCTCGTCTACGTGACGTTCGGCTCGGTCGTCGGGGGTCCGCGGACCGCGGGGTTCTACACAGGCGCACTGACCGCCCTCGCCGAACTGCCGATCCGGGTTCTCCTGACGACCGGACCCGGCCTGGATCCCGCCGCGCTCGATCCGGTCCCGCCCAACGCCCTCGTCGAGCGGTGGCGCCGACAGGCCGACGTCATGCCCCTGGCCAGTGCGGTCGTCGGGCACGGTGGCTTCGGGACCACGATGACCGCTGTGCGCGCAGGGGTGCCCCAGGTCGTGACGCCGCTGTTTGCGGCCGACAACTACGTCGCGGCCAGCGCGCTCGTGGGAGCAGGTGCCGGTCTACAGGTCCTCGGACTGCCCGAGACCGTGGGCGAGGTCGCGGTCGAGGTGGCCCGGCTGCTCTCGGACACGGCATACCGCGAGCGGGCCGAAGCCCTGGCCCAGCAGATGCGGGCGCTTCCTTCGGTGGCCAGCTGTGTCGACATGCTCGTCGACCTCGTGGGTTCTCAGTAGAGCCCCGTGGAGTACTGGGCCCCGTAGTAGTCCTCGAGCGCCGCTACGGGCTGGTCCGGGCGCTCGGTCAGGTGGACGATCTCGGCGCGCGACGACACCGCCGTCGGGTTCCAGGTCTCGGGATGCCAGAGCTGGGATCGCATGAAGGCCTTGGCGCAATGGCCGAAGATCTCCTCGATCTCGACGACGAGCGCCAGCACCGGTCGGTGACCCTTGACGACGAGGTCTCCGAACCACGGGGCGTCACTGACGAGGTGGGCCCGCCCGTTGATCCGCAGGGTGTCTCCTCGCCCCGGGATCAAGAACAGCAGGCCCACGTGCGGGTTGGCCAGGACGTTCCGGTAGCCGTCGGCCCGCTTGTTGCCCTTGCGCTCCGGGATGGCGATCGTCCGGTCGTCGATGACGTGGACGAAGCCGGCCGGGTCGCCCTTGGGGGAGGCGTCACAGGTCCCGTCCGGGTTGCTCGTCGCGACGACGCAGAACGGGGAGGCGGCCAGCCAGACCCGGTCGATGTCAAGGAGCGCGGGTCGGGCCTTGTCGCGGACCTTGGGCATCGGTTCGCCGAGGAGTCCCGCGAGTGCGGCCACGGTGTCGATGCGGGTGGATGCGGTCCCCGCGGACCTGGTCGTCGTCTCGGTCGTCATGAGCATCGAGTATGCCGGTTCGGGATACTCCCCTC